>JBDSTJ010000192.1:0-9233 GCA_039928335.1 Streptosporangiaceae bacterium
CCCGGCCGATCGTGCCCGCGTAGCCGAGCGCGCCGCTCAGCCCGGCGCCGAGGATCGCATAGCGGGCCGCCGCGTAGAGCTCACCCACGGTCAGGTCGCCCGCCGACAGACGCAGGCCGCCGACGCCGAGGACCACGACCTCCAGCAGCGGGATGACGAGTCCGGCCTGGATGCCCGCGCGGGCGTTGGCCCGCCACAGGCCGAGGCCGTGCCGGCGCAGGGTCGGCAGCGGGGCCAGCACCCGGGCGGTCTCGGTCCTGGCGGTGCCCGCGGCGGCGATCGTGCGCGCGCCGGACAGGGCGTCGAGGAGCCGGGCGGCGATGTCGCCCTGGGCCTCCTGGTAGCCCCCGGCGATCGTGGTCGTGTCGCGGAGGAACGCCTTGAGGACCAGCCCGATGAGGATCAGTGCCCCGAACAGGGCCACGGCCAGCCACGGGTCGATGAGCGTGAGGGCGATGAGGCCCCCGGCCGTGGGGATGAGCAGGGCGGCCGCGGTGACCACGGCCTGGGGGGCCTGGCCGGCCTCCTCGGCGTTGAGACCGACCCGGGTGACCAGCTCGCCGGTGGGGAACTTCGGGGACGGGCCGACGCCCAGCACATGGGCGATCAGGCGCTGCCGCAGCTCGGCGGAGGTCTGGGCACTGGACACACCTGAGGCCCAGGTCTCGAGGCTGTCGAGAGCGATGACGCCCGCGATGATGACCGTGCAGACGAACAATCGGCCCTGCCCGCCGCCTGACACCAGACCGTCAACGGCCTGGCCCAGCGCGTAGGGCAGGGCCAACTGCAGGAGTGCACCGAGGACGGCGGACAGCGCGAGCACTGCCAACCAGGTCCTCGCCATCGCATCTCCTTGATGAACCCTTGATCGGAGCCCTGGGCGGTCGGGTTGCGCGACCGCCCAGGGCCTACTTCACCTCTGACTGCCTAGTGGCAGAGCAGGAGGCTCAGGTTGCTCGGACGGTCGGACTCACACCCGAGAACCGTGAGCGTGCTACCACCACCACCACCGCCGTGACCACCGTCACCGCCGGGGGTCTCCATGGCCTGCAGATCGAGAAGAACCATTTGTCTACACCTCCTTTCATTACTTGTGGGGACTGATGCCGAACCGCTCGATCCGCCGGTCCGCAGGGTGACGAGAACCTACGGCTGTAGGGGGATCGGGCTGTTCGATGAGGGGGAGGGCCTTTCCCTCCAGGGCGTACAGGACTCCGGCCGTGCCGGTCGCGAAGTCCATCGAAAGTCTCAGGAGCTGCTCTCCGGGGTAGGCCAGCCCGCCGCCGTAGGGCAGCGCGTGCCAGCGGAGCCCGCTGATCTGCGAGGGCAGCTCGGGGTCTCCGGGCTCCAGCGCGGCGATGATGCCGGCGCGGCCGTTGAAGAGCCCCGACTGGACGAAGAAGCGTGACCTGGCCACCAGCCGCAGGGCCTGGAGGGCCTTCGCGAACTCCTCGTCCCGGTGGTGGCGCAGATAGCGGGCGAGCACCAGGGCGATGCCGGCGGAGCCCTCCTCCAGGTAGGGCAGGCGGCGCCAGCCCTGGTTGACCTGGAGGGAGCCGTCGTCGCTCAGCAGGCAGCGGCGCAGGTCCTGGCGGAGCGCGTCGGCCGCTCTGGCCAGCAGACCTCGGTCGCCGGAGAGCTCGTAGGCGCGCAGGAACAACAGGGCGGGACCGCTGGAGCCGTGCATCAGGCCGGCCCTGGAGTGCTCTCCCCCGCTGACCTCTCCGACGTCCTCAGGGCCGCCGAGACGGTCGGCGCAGTGCTGGACGATGTCGTCGGCGAGGTCGGTGAAGACGCCGAGGTTCAGGAGGTTGAGCCCGATCCCGGCCAGGCCGGAGTGGAGTCCGAGCTCCAGCCCCTCCCAGCCTTCGCCCAGGCACATCCCGACGATGTCGAGAGCGTCCTGGCGCCTGCCGAGCCGGTCGAGGACGTACGCCGCGCCGTGCAGGCCGGTGTAGAACCCCAGGCCGGAGCCCGGTTGCCGGGCCCGGTCGCACAACCAGTCCTCGTATTCGGGAAAGCGGCCCGCGCCGGTCTCGGCGAGAGCCAGCAGCACCCCGGCCGCGCCGTGGGCGATGCTGATCGCGCCACCGGGCTGGAACTGGGCGATGTCGCCGGGGAACAGTCGGTCCTGACGGTCAGGGGTGGCGCTGGCGAGGATCGCCCGGTGCATCGCGGCCCGCTGCTCGGGCCAGCTGCCCTCACCGGGTCGTACGCCGTCGTCCTCGTGTTCCTGGACGGTGCGGACGGCCGCGTCGATCAGGTTGCGCGGCACCGGGAACGTCTCGGCGATCAGGTCGCCCAGCTGGTGTGCCTTGGCGCGGTGCAGCGGAAGTGTGATCGTGATCTGGGGTGCGAAGAGCCCGAGGACCAGGCAGGCCAGGGCATAGTGGTCGGCCTGCACGCCGACCCGGTCGGGCGGCGGCACGAAAGCCGGATGGGCCAGGGCCGCGCGGGCCTCGTCCTCGACCAGCGTCGCGACCTCGAAGTCGATGAGGACCAGCCGGCCCTCGGCGCTGAGCAGGATGTTGTTCGGATGCAGGTCGCCGAAGACCACACCCCGGTCGTGCAGGGCCTGGACGGCCGCGTCGACCTTGGGCAGCATCTCGGTGACCCAGCCGGAGTACTCGAGGATCTGCTCGTCGGTGCAGGTCGCGGAGGTCAGCGGGTAGCGCTGGACGAGCTGGCGCTGCAGCGGATTGCCGTCGATGAACTCCTGAACCAGGAACTCGTGCTCGCCCAGCTGGAAGTAGTCCTTGAACTCCGGGACCACCTCGAGGCCGGTGAGGCGCTGCAGGATGTCGCGTTCGTGGCGGAGCCTGGCGATGGCGTCGCGGCCGTCGATGTCGAGGCCGGCATGCGGCCTGGCCTCCTTGAGCACGACCTGATCGCCGGTGCGCCGGTCCTTGCCCAGATAGACGCCGCCGCCGTTGGAGAACTGGATGACGCTCTCGATGTCGTACGGCAGGTCGATGGTGGTGACCGCGTTGCGGGTGTCGAGGTGGGTCTGCAGGAAGGCCGGCAGGGTGACCCAGGACGGCGTGGCGAACGAGGGCGTCCTGAGGTCCGGGACGAGCTCGCCGTCGGTCCGCCGGATCGCCAGCACCCGCTCGCCGTTGTCGGCCAGGCAGTGCCGCTCGGTGAAGCCGCCGTAGCGGACGTACAGCGGTCCGTCCGCATAGCGGAGGTCGCTCAGAATGTACGGGCCCTCGACGTCGCGGAGCAGTTCGTGCAGTTCTTTGAGGACCAGTTCGAGTTGGGCTTCGTCCTGCGGATAAATGGTGACCAGCTTGCCGCTGTAGGCGCGGTCGGCCGATTTTGAGTTGTGCATGACGAGAACAGGTTCTCCGCGCAGGTATTTGAACGCGATGGCCCTGCTCGTGCAGTAGTCCCAGATGATCTCGAGGGTGCGCTCGGCATCCGACAACCGTGCTGACACATGGACCTTCCAGCCCTGGTCAGGAAGGTTCTCAAGGTCGGCCGGCGCGCAGTACATCCAGGAGTCGCTGTCGTGCCTGATCCAGTGGTCCGGAACGGGCCGGGACACGAGGGAGAAGTCGGTGAGCTTGGTCTGGTGCTGGTCGAGGCGGTCGTAGAAGACCGGATCGGTCAGGCAGTAGAGCTCATATCCGTCCATCGGAATTCCTCCGTTCACCTCGTTGTCGCTAAGGCAAGAATTCCGTAAAAGTCAGGTCACCACCAGTCATAATTCACAGCACACAGGCATGTGCATCACACCATCAAGGGGGTGCGTTCCTCACAGATCATCAGCGTTCCCCGGCGCCCCCGCAGAGTCCCTGGTAGAGGTGTCAAGCGTTGGACCGGTCCCAACTAGAACGTGATATATCTTCATTTCCCGCGGAAGAGGTATACCGCCGGTCATGTAATTCGGGCTAGTATCGCCCGATATCCGGACAGCCGAGTCTCAGACCTCCTGGAGAGTCGCACATGGGTACGGGCAGAGTTGCCGACGGGCGGGACCCTCTCAAGGTCCTGCTGGTCCATGCCGACGAACAGGCTCGCGGTTCGATGCTGGCCCGGCTGACCGGTGGCGCGGAGTTCACCGTCATCGGCGACACACCCGCCGACCCCCTCCCCCTGGCGATACGGCTCGGTCCCGACGTCGTCATCCTCGACGACGCCGCGTTCGCCCCCGCGCTGCGCAAGGTCTGCCGGGTCCTCGTCCTCGGTGCCGACCTCGACCTCGACTTCGCCGTCTTCGACCTCGTCCGCGCCGTCCGCGCCGCCACCAAGGCCGGCCTCGACCTGTCGACCCGCGAGGCCGAGGTCATGGACCTGATCGCCTCAGGCCGATCCAACGGTGAGATCGCCCGTGAGCTCTACCTCAGCGAGAAGACCGTGAAGAACCACGTCAACCGGATCTACGCCAAGCTGGGCGTCCCCAACCGCGCGACCGCGATCGCCCTGTGGCGCGGCGTCCTCACCCCCGCCGCCCGCCAGGTCTGACTTCTCGCCCTCAGGCCATGACCGATGGATCACCCTGCACGGACAACCACGCGGCGACTCGGCGCATCCGCTGAGCAGCACCCGGTGCAGTTCCCGGCCGATGTCCTGGACCTGACCTACTCCCGCAGCCGGCCTGCGGCACGCGCCCCTCCAGTCCTCGTGCCGTCCCGGCCACTGCGAACAGGCGAATCACTCGATTCTCCTGGCCCCGGTGCCCCAGGAGTGTTCGTCCCGTCGACACGTCCGGTAGGGACGCCTTCCCCCGCGCCACTAGCTCAGTTGGTGAGAGCAGCTGACTCCTCATCAGCGGGTCCGGGGTTCGAGTCCCTGGCGGCGCAGCACGAAACCCTGAAACAGCGCGTCCACGGTCCAGTGGGCGCGCTGTTCGCGTTCGTGGGCTCTTTACCAGGTGACCGAGAGATGTTCTGGGCCTCGGACCAGGCCTTTTGAGGTCCAGGCGATGTGCTTGGACGGGTGGGTGAGGGCCAGGGTGGGGAGCCGTTGGGTGAGGACGGTGAGGGCCGTCTGCATCTCCAGGCGGGCGAGGCTGGCTCCCAGGCAGTAGTGCGGGCCGTAGCCGAAGGCGACGTGGGGGTTGTCCGGGCGGTCCAGGACGAAGCAGTCAGGGTCGGGGAAGGTCTCGGGGTCGCGGTTGGCGGCGGCCAGTGCGGGCACCACGGCGTGGCCGGACTCGATCGGGCCGGAGTGCAGGTCGATCGGGCAGGTGGCCAGGCGTGGCATGGCCATTTCGGCAGGCATGCAGTGGCGCAGCATCTCCTCGACGGCGGCGGGGATCAGCGTCGCGTCGCGGACCAGGCTGGCGTAGAGGCCTGGCTGGGCGAGCATGGTGAAGACACCGGCGGCGAGGGTCTTCGCCGTCGTCTCGTGGCCGGCGGTGACCATGTTCTTGACCAGGCTCACCAGCTCACCTTCGGTGAGCGCGCCGTCGTCGTCGCGGGCCTGGATCAGCAGGTCGATCAGGGCCTCACCGGGCTCGCGCTGGCGGGCCACGACGAAATCGCGGATGTAGGCGAGGAATTCGCGGGTCGCGGTGGCGCGCTCGTCGGCGGAACCGGTGGCGGTCGACAGTGACGAGTCCGCCCAGGCGCGGAACCGGGGGGCGTCCTCGGCCGGCACTCCGAGCAGTTCGGAGATGACCGTCACCGGGAGGGGGAAGGTGAGGGCTTCGACCAGGTCGGTGGGCGACCCGCCGGAGGTCATCTCCTGGACCAGCCGCTCGGCGATCTCCTGGACCCGCGGACGCCAGCTCTCGATCCGCTTGGGAGTGAAGGCGCCCGAGACGATCCGGCGCAGCCTGATGTGCCGGGGTCCGTCCATATTGAGCAGCGAGTCCCGATCGTCGCTGATGTCGGTGCCGGCCACCAGCCTGGGTGAACCGCTGTACCGGTACAGCTCACGAGTGAAGCGCGGGTCGGCCAGCACCTGCTGGACGTCGGCGTGCCTGGTCGCGAGGGTGACGGTGTCCCCACTGGGCAGGCTGAGCGAACCCAGCGGCTCGTCCTGGTCGGTTCGGGACAGCAGCGGGCGGGGTGTGGCGGCCGGCTTGCGGCCGACTCCGCACAGGTAGTACCGGTCGAGGTCGTCATCCGAGCCGATCATGCCGCGCGGGAGCCGGTCGGGCCCGAGTTGGGGCTGGGATTCCGGCCGCCAGCGGGCCAGCGGGACCACCCCGGGCTCCAGCAGTTGGGTACCCGCGAAGAACCGCTCGACCTGCGCGACGGAACGGTAGGTCATCCGGGTCGTCGCCCCTGCGTAGATCTGGCCGACGGCCGAGGTCAGGCGATCGTCACCGGTGGTGTGGGAGATCGCCAGGAAGCTGCCGGGAGCGAGCGCCTCGACCAGCTCCGCCACCACCGCGTGGGGCTCTTCATCGTCAGTGAGGCAGTGCAGCACCGAGTTCATGAGGAGCGCGACCGGCTGGTCGAAGTCGATGACGCGGCCGACTTCCGGAGCGGCCAGCAACTGTTCGGGCCGGCGCACGTCCGCGTCGACCATCCGGACCAGCCCCTCCCCGCTCTCCAGCAGAGCCCGCCCGTGGGCGACCACCACCGGATCGTGGTCGATGTAGACGACCCGTGCGCCGGGATCCACGCTGCGGGCGACCTCGTGCACGTTGCCCTGGGTCGGTAGGCCCGCGCCCACGTCCAGGAACTGCCGGATGCCGTGTGCCGAGAAGAACCGCACCGTGCGGCGCAGGAACCTGCGGTTGAGCGCGGCCAGCTTCGGAGTGAAGGGGGCGAGTGCCAGTACCTGTTGGGCCGCCTCGCGATCCGCGGCGAAGTGGTCCTTGCCGCCCAGGTAGAAGTCATACATCCGAGCGACGTTCGGAGTCACCGCATCGACCGGTGTCCTCGCGTCTTCAGCCTTCACCAGTGCCGCTCCCCCGCCTTGTCGGACCACATCGAAACGGTAGTCCATTCAATGGTGCTCCATCCCGTTTCTTGGGGCATTGGGCGGGGCTTTCGTACCGCTCGCAGGATGCCCGAAACCAGGAGGTCCCTCCGAGCCGGGGCAGCCTCAGGTTGTCTGGCCCAAAGCACTCGACCGAGGCGGCGGAGCGGGGCAGCATGGAGGCCACGGCTGCCGCGGGAGGGCTGATGGCCAAGGCCCGGGAGACCGGCGTCGAGGGACTTGATCGCAAGAGGGCGGTCCTGCTGGCTCTGCGTCTGTATCTCAGCGAACTGAGACGGCAGTGGCCGGTGTCGGTGCCGGCGCTGACCCTGCCGGCGCTGGGGAACGTCTGCGTGTCCTATCTGGCCCCGTTGTTCGTGGCGGCGCTCGTGGGGCAGCTGGCCGCGGGCGGCGAGAGCACCGTGCGCCAACTACTGCCGTACGTGCTCGGCTTCGGCGGGATGATGCTCGCCGGGGAGTCGCTGTGGCGGGTCGGGATCCACTTCCTCAACCGGACCGACGCCCGCGGCATCGAGCGGCTCGGCACTCAGGGGATGGACGAACTGCTGGCCAAGGACACCGTGTTCTTCCAGGACTCCTTCGCCGGGTCGCTGACCAAGCGGGTCCTGGGCTATTCCAACAGCTTCGAGGACTTCGCCGACACCGTCGCGTTCTCGATCATGGCCAATGTGATCCCGGTGGCGTTCGCCTCGGTGGTGCTGTGGCACTACGACCCGCTTCTCGTCCTGGTGCTCCTGGGCCTCATCGCGGTCACCGCCCTGATCGTGACGCCGCTCATCCGGCGGCGGCAGGCGCTGGTGGACGCCCGGGAGTCGGCGAAGGTGCGGGTGTCGGGACACACCTCCGACGTGCTGACCAACATGGAGACCGTGCGGGCGTTCGCCGCCGAGGACCGGGAGGCCGCCGAGTACCGGAGCAGGTTCCGCGAACAGAGCCGGCTGTCACTGCGGTCGTGGGACTACGCCAACCTGCGGGTCGACACCATCGTCGCCCCCATGTCGGTCCTCACCAGCACGGTGGGGCTGCTGCTGGCCGTCACGCTGCGCGGCGGGCTCGGCGCCGAGGCCATCGTGGTGACATTCTCCTACTTCACGAACGCGACCCGGATCATGTTCGAGTTCAACCAGGTGTACCGGCGGATGGAGAGCACCCTGACCGAGGCCGCCCAGTTCACCGAGCTGCTGCTGGCACCGCCCAGCGTCAACGACCCCGACGACCCGCTGCCGCTGCGGCCGGCCGACTCGGGGATCCGCTTCGAACGGGTCCGGTTCGCCCACCGCGGCACCCCCACCCTGTTCGACGACCTCGACCTGGAGATCCCCAGCGGTTCGACGATCGGGCTGGTGGGACGGTCGGGCGGCGGCAAGAGCACCCTGACCCGGCTGCTCCTGCGGCTCATGGACGTCGACGGCGGCCGGATCCTGATCGGCGGCCAGGACATCGCACGGCTGCGCCAGAGCGACCTGCGCAGCCTGATCTCCTACGTCCCCCAGGAGCCGGCGATGTTCCACCGGTCCGTCCGCGACAACATCGCCTTCGCCCGCCCGGACGCCACCGACGCCCAGGTGCTGCGAGCCGCACGGGCGGCACACGTCACCGAGTTCACCGACACCCTGCCCGCCGGACTCGACACCCTGGTCGGCGAACGCGGGGTCAAACTGTCGGGCGGCCAGCGGCAGCGGCTCGCGCTGGCCCGCGCCATCCTGCGCGACGCTCCCCTCCTGTTGCTCGACGAGGCCACCAGCGCTCTTGACTCCGAAAGCGAGGTCCTCGTGCAGAAGGCCCTGTGGAGCCTGATGCGCGACCGGACCGCCGTGGTCGTCGCGCACCGCCTCAGCACCGTGGTCCGGATGGACCGCCTGATCGTCCTCGACCGCGGCGGCATCGTCGAGCAGGGCTCCCACCGCGAGCTCCTCGACGCCAAGGGTGCCTACGCCCGTCTCTGGCACCACCAGTCGGGCGGTTTCCTCACCGAGGGCGAAGATGCCCCGGCCAACGCCGCGCTCCGGTCATCGCCGCACTGACCGCCTGCAGGAACCTGCCAACGTGTAACTCGTTCCTGTCAAGTTCACGCCGCTGATCTGTAGCAGCGGAATGTACGCAAAGTAGCGGGAATAGCTTTGTTACAACGCTGTGAGCATGCAAGATGACAGATATGTGAACAACGTCACAATCCGGCCATCTACTATCCGCCAGGGCATTGACCCGCAGACGGCCGGTGCTTACCTTCCTACTAGAACGCGTTTCAGTTAAGCGGATCCGTAACGCGTTCGCCCGAAGCCCCGGTTCAGCCGACCCGAAAACGGCTGAACCGGACCCAGTGGTGGCCCCGG
>JBDSTJ010000193.1:0-3821 GCA_039928335.1 Streptosporangiaceae bacterium
GCGCGGGCAAGATCAGGGACGGCCTGCCGCCCCTGGTGGAGAAGGTGACCCGGAGCGGCGCACCGGTCGCCTGGATCTGCGACCCGATGCACGGCAACACCTTCGAGGCGCCCTCCGGGCACAAGACCCGGCGGCTCGGCGACGTCGTCGACGAGGTCGCCGGTTTCTTCGAGGTGCACCGGGCCCTCGGCACCCACCCGGGGGGGGTGCACATCGAGTTCACCGGTGACGACGTCACCGAGTGCGTGGGAGGCGGAACCGAGATCGTCGAGGGCAACCTGCACGAGCGCTACGAGACGGTCTGCGACCCTCGGCTCAACCGACAGCAGTCACTGGACCTGGCGTTCATGGTCGCGGAGATGTACCGAGGCTGATCTCGGCCCACACCACTTTGCCGCCCGGGGCCGGGGTCGTGCCCCAGGCGGTGGAGTACCTGTCGACGATGTACAGACCACGGCCGCCCTCGTCCTCGGCCTGGGGCACGCGCAGGATCGGCAGGCGCTCGTCCCGGTCGCTGACCTCGATCCTGATCATGCCGTCGGCGTGGACCAGCCGCAGCTCCAGTGCGGTGCCCGCGTGCCGGACCGCGTTCGCGACGAGTTCGGCGACGATCGCGGTGACCGGCTCCTCCGCTTCGAGCAGGGACCAGGTGCGCATGGTGCGCGCGGCCAGCCGCCGCGCGTACTCCACGGATTCGGTCTTGGGAGCGGCGCGCAGTGTGGTCTCAGGATTCATCCCGGTCAGGACTCCCTGATCAGGAACCGGTCGAGACCGGTGGTCCTGAGGACGTTCTCGACCCGGCCGTACGCGCCGGTCACGATCACCGAGGAGCCCCGGGCCCGGGCGTGCTTGTAGGCGCGCACCAGGACGTTCAGTCCGGAGGAGTCACAGAAATCGACTGCGGTGAGGTCCACGATGACCTCGGGTTCTCCCTCATCGATCAGTCCTGTCAGGCACTCGCGCAAGCTCTCGGAAGAGTGCAGGTCGATGGAGCCGCGCGCCGTCACCAGCGCCCGGCCCTCCTGTCGTGTCGTATCCAAGGCCAGCCCCACGGGTTCCAACATAGTGCCCCCGTTCAGTCGGCCGCGCGGAGAACCACGATCGCCATGTCGTCGTTTCCGGGTTCTGCGCCGAAATCACGAACTCTTCTGTCGATCGCGGCGGCGACCGCTCCGGCGCTCAGCCCGGCGCAGTCGGCCAGGATCGCCTCGAGCCCATGACCGTCGCCGAGCATGAGCTCCCCGTCACGACGTTCGGTCACCCCGTCGGTGACAGACAGCAGTACCTGGCCCGGAAGCAGCGTGAGGTGCCCGGCCTCGAAGGTCACCTCGTCGAGCACGCCCAGCAGCGGCTGGGGGGTCGCGGCCTCCACCACCGTCCCGTCGGGGCTGAGCAGCAACGGAAGCGGATGCCCGGCGCAGACCAGGCCGAGACCGCCCCCTTCGGTGATCTCCCCGTGCAGGAGGGTCAGGAGCCTGCCGCGGGGGCCCTCGTCGAGGATGAGCCGGTTCAGCCGTTCCATCACCACCGGCACGGACAGGCCCTCCCCCGCCAGGATCCGCAGGGCGTGCCGGGCCAGCCCGGTGACGGCGGCGGCCTCGGGCCCCGTCCCGCAGACGTCGCCGATCGCGAACCGCCAGCGCCGCGCCCCGTCCGGGCCCGGTTTGCACGCGAACAGGTCGTAGAAGTCCCCGCCCACGTCCACGGTGTGGTCGGCGGGCCGGTAGACCACCCCGACCTCGATGCCGGGGACCTCGGGCAGGTCGGGCGGGAGCAGGCTGCGCTGAAGCGCCTTGCTCATCGCGGTCTGGCCGGCGAACAGGCGGGCGTTGTCGAGGGCCAGGGCCGACCTGCGGCTGAGTTCCTCGGCGAGCTCGATGTGGTCGGGCGAGAACCGGTCGGTGCGGCCCAGCGCGATCGCCCCGATCGGACGGCCCCGGGCGATCAGCGGGATCGTGCAGGCGACCTCGCCGTGCCAGCCCGACGGCGGGCCCTGCGGCGGCGGCCCGTCGGTGATCAGCCGGTGCCGGAGAAGGTCGGACTGCTCCTCGTCGGTGTGCCAGACGTAGGCTGGGCGGGGGTCGGCCTCGTCGTTATAGACGGCGCACCAGGTCGACAGTCGCGGTACGAACAGTTGTGCGATCAGAGCGAGGGTACGCTCAGGATCGAGGGTTCCCGCCAGCAGGTCGCTGGCCTCGGCGATGAAGCTCATCCACCCGCGCCAGGAACGCTCGGTCATTTCACCTGAGGTGCTCATCGTCCTGTCCTGTTGCACGATCAGTGACACACTGCGAAGAGTACGTATTCAGGAGGTAAGACTATGCCCCGGACCTCGCAGGGATCCCGGCTCAGCAGGAATTCCCGCAGGGACACCACCCCGCGTTACAGCGATGCCGACCTCGAACCGCTGTTGCAGGCACTGGCCGGGCTGCGGGACGGAGACTTCCGGGAGAGGACCGAGTCGGCCGTGGACGGCGCGGTGGCCGAGGCCACCGAGATGCTCGCGCAGATCCGGGCCAGGGCCCGGCACGAGCACGACGAGCTGGCCAGGGTGCGCCGCGAGATCAGCCGCGAGGGCCATGTCGAGGAGCGGCTCAACCCCGGACCCGGCGGCGGCTCCTGGGCTGTGGGCCTCGAGGCCGCCAACGCCCTGATCGACGCCTTGGCGGGCCCCGCCGCGGCGATCACCAAGGTCGTCGACGCGGTCGCCGCGGGCGACCTCTCCCAGAAAGTGGAGCTGCGGTCCGGCGGTCGGCCCCTGCGCGGGGAACTGCTGCGGTCGGCGCGCTCGGTCAACCACATGGTCGACCAGCTCGACCTCTTCACCTCCGAGGTCACCCATGTGGCCCGCGAGGTCGGCACCGAGGGCCGGCTGGGCGGGCAGGCCCCGCTGCGCGGCATGTCGGGCCGGTGGCGCGACGTCACCAGCGCCGTCAACACCATGGCCGGGCGGCTCACCGACCAGGTGCGTGACATCGCGGTGGTGACGACCGCGGTGGCCAAGGGCGACCTGACCCGCAAGGTGACGATCGAGGCCGCCGGGGAGTTGCAGGAGCTCAAGCTCACCGTCAACACGATGGTCGACCAGCTGTCGGCGTTCGCCGGCGAGGTCACCCGGGTGGCCCGGGAGGTCGGCACGGAGGGAAATCTCGGCGGCCAGGCCAACGTCCGGGTCGTCAGCGGCGTGTGGGAGGACCTCACCGACAACGTCAACGGCATGGCCACCAACCTCACCTACCAGGTGCGCAACATCGCCGAGGTCGCCACGGCCGTGGCCCAGGGCGACCTGAGTAAGAAGATCACTGTCGACGCGCGCGGTGAGATCCTGGACCTCAAGGACACCATCAACACCATGGTCGACCAGCTCTCGGCCTTCGCCGACGAGGTCACCCGCGTCGCCCGGGACGTGGGCACCGAAGGCCAACTGGGCGGGCAGGCCCAGGTCCGCGGCGTCAGCGGCGTCTGGAAGGACCTCACCGACAACGTCAACGGCATGGCCACCAACCTCACCTACCAGGTGCGCAACATCGCCCAAGTGACCAAGGCGGTCGCGCACGGAGACCTCAGCAAGAAGATCACGGTCGATGCCCAGGGTGAGATCCTCGAGCTGAAGGACACCATCAACACGATGGTCGACCAGCTGTCGGCCTTCGCCGACGAGGTCACCCGCGTCGCCCGCGAGGTCGGCACCGAGGGACGCCTGGGCGGGCAGGCCCAGGTGCGCGGCGTCAGCGGCGTCTGGGAGGACCTGACCGACAACGTCAACGGCATGGCCACCAACCTCACCTACCAGGTGCGCAACATCGCCGAGGTCGCCACGG
>JBDSTJ010000194.1:0-7134 GCA_039928335.1 Streptosporangiaceae bacterium
CGATGGAGGCGACGCCACCGCCCCGGCGGCCCGCCAGGTTCCCGGTGATGCTGCTGCCGGTGAACGTCACGGTGCCGCCCCTGCTGTAGAGGGCGCCGCCGTTGCCGGCCGGAGCTTTGTTGTCTGACAGCTTGCTGGTCGTGAAGGTCGCCGCCGCGCCTGATCCCGGACCGCTGTAAATGCCACCGCCGCTTCCGGCGACCGCGGTGTTGCCGGTCAGAGCACTGCTTGTGAGCGTTACTGCGCCGGCGTTGAGAATGCCGCCACCGTCTCCGGTCAGGGCCTTTCCGTTGCTGAATGTGACCCCCGTCAGAGTGAGGCCGCCGGTGGCTTGGACCTGCGCGATCCGGAACGCCGGAGCCGCAGGCGAACGGGTGATCACCGTGGCGCTGCCGGTCAGGCTGATGGTGGTCTTGATGATCGGCAGGCCGTTCGCGGCGGTGCCGTGCGCGGAAGTCAGGGTGTAGGTGCAGCCGGTGGTGAGGGGATGTCGCCGCCACCGGCGGAGTCGGCCGCGTTGATGGCCGCCACCAGCGCCGACTCAGTGCATGCCAGGGCGGTGTCAGCGGTCGTGGAAAGGAGAATGGCGGTGCCCCCCGCCAGGATGACGGCACCAGCCAGGGCGGCCGGGAGGACGAGGTTTCTTCGCACGGGAACTCCTTCGTTTCGGGGCGATTTTATCGCCGCTATAGAATCTTTTTAACAGATAATTTGATTTTGTTCTACAAAAATGTCAACTAATTCGGCCGATGACCTTACAATAAACTCTAGTGATCTAATTATTATGGTCTATTTGCATACTAAATGCCACGACCCCTTTTCATCGACTCCGTCAAGATCCTCCGCAGTGAGCTGGTCTTTGCGGGCGCGTCGTGCCCGTTCCGTCTGTTGATCACCTTCAGTGGACCCGGCCAGATGTGTGAGCTCCGGGGCAGCTCTTCGCCAGGATGACGAGCTGACCGAGTTCTGGACCGCAGGCCGGGAATGTGAGGTTCCGCAGGACCTGTGAAGGTGTCCGGGGGCCGCTCCGGTCCCAATTCCGGCAATACGAACATATGGTCCGGCTGGGGGAAAGAAAGGCCCGGTCATCATCTCGATGACCGAGCCTTTTATCTGAGGTGAGTGACCGGGCTTGAACCGGAAACCACGCCCCGGTCGAAGGCATGATCGTGGTGTCGGCGGCTATCGAACGACGCCACCAGCGACCGGCCCACGCCGCCACCAGCGTCCACAAGATCGACCGCCAGGCGCGACTCCAGTACAGAAGCCGAGTCTCCGCCGGCCGCCGCCGAGCCCGAACGGAGCAGGCACCGGCGAGTCATCCGCACCCGAGGACCGACCCCGCCGCGGACCTCGCGAACAGGCAACGAGCCGACACCACCCACCGAGCCGAAGGGCGACGTCCCATGATGCGCAGAAAGCGTCTGGTCCTCCTCGCCGTGACGGTCGGAATCGTCCTGCTCTTCGTCGAGCGAGCCTGCACCGGCGCGATGCCCGCCTCCGCTCAGCCCCGGGCGTCGGAGCATGGCAGGTGGCCGTAGCCGCAGAACGCCCGACCGACCCCCACAATCGGAGCTGCCGGTGGACCCGGACTCGCTCAGCGACGTCGCCGATGTCCTCCACCCGTTCTCGCCCTCTACTTCGCCACTGCCAGCCAGACGGGCGGTCACCGTCATCCGGGACGACATCAAGCGCTACCCCGGCGCCGTGCACACCCGCAGCGGCCACGACGGCCGGGCCGACGACTGCTGGCTGCCGGCCATCGACCGGACAACTCCGCAGTCCCGCTCGACCCGTCGCAAGATCCACGGCAGCTGTCGCGACGTTCCTTTGCCCGCCGACCTGTCATCGACTGTGTGGTGCATCCGCTTCTGCCGGGAAGCCGATGTTCAGGGGTGAGGCATCGAGGGCTGCAGAAGCATAGTGGGGGGGACCGCAGTACTTGAGGGTGCGGGCATCGCCCCAATGAGGGTGGCCTGACCCGGCACCTCCTCGATCCCGTCGAGCCCGACAACAGAATTGTCACCATGCGGTTGCACGGAGTTCCGGGATGGCGGGTAAGCCCGATATGGCGCGACAGTCGAACCCGGCCCTGGGGCAGCGGGTCGCGATGAGGGAGCGGCGCGTGAACAACAGGTGGTGGCAGGCGGCAGGGGCGATGCTGGCCGTCGGGGGTGCGGCCGGCTACGCGGTGGCCTGGTACCAGCGGCTTCCCCTGGCCTGGTGGGCGATCGCCCTGGGGATCGCCGCCGGCGGCATCATCGTCCTCGGCCTGGCGTTCTTCACCGACCGGCGAGCTGAGAAAGTGGCCGTCGCCGCCAGTCTCGTCACCCTGATCCTCACCGGCCTGACGATCCGGGAACATGACCGCGACCCCGCGCCCGCACGCGTGTGCCAGGAGCAGTACGACACGCTGAAGGGCAGACCCCAGGCGGTAGCGCTGACCGCGCGCAGGAGCCTCACCGCCACTTTCGACTCGGTGTCCTACACACTCACGACGAGCGATCCCGACCCGGTCAAAAGCATCTTTCGCATGCAGGCCGTCGGACGTCAACACGGGCCCGCCCCCGCCGGGCACAGCATCTACCTCGTCTACACCGGTGACCCGGACGGGGCACGATCGGTCATCAACGGGCGCGGAACCGCCAACTACTTCGCCCGGGCCGTGGTCACGGCCGGTCCCGACGGCTGCTGGAGCATCCCCGAACAGAAACTCGGGGCCGGGGCGGCGCAGGGGCTGCTCTTCAAGTTCTCCTTCATGGCGGTACCCGATGACCGCGTCGCGGACCTCGAGCGGATCAAGGACTGCGGCGCGCTCAGGACCTGTGTCAACAACGGGTTCTCCCCAGCCCAGTTCGACCGCTGGGGGATCTACTCCCTCGCCGACTTCGACATCCAGACCTGAGAGGCCCACCTCCCATGAGCGCCATGACCGACCCCCGCCTGTGGCTCGCCCCAGGGACGATGGCCGACCTCGGTCCACTGCGCCGCTGGGTCGCGCGGGCACCCGACGTCGGCGTCGAGACCGTCCAGGCGGACATCCGGCCGGGAGAACTGGGCGCGGCCGACACGCTGACCGTCCTGGCCGGCAGCGGAGGTGCCCTCGTCGTCGCGATCCGGACCCTGCCGGACTTCCTCAGGGCGCGCCGCACGAACGTCACCATCAAGGTGAAGGTCGGTGAGACGACTTTCGAGATCGATGTGAAGAACGCCGAGGACATGGTGCCGCTCATCGAGCAACTGATCGAGCGGGTCTGGCCGTGAGCGACTCCGGCCCCGACCTCGGACGCTCCCGTGCCGTGCTCATCGGGACGGGGGGCTACACCGACCTTCCACCGGTCCCGGCCGCGCTCGCGAGCCTGAGACGGATGGAGTCGCTGCTCGCCGGCTCGCTGTGCGGCTGGCCGAAGACGAGCCTCACCGTTCTGCGCGACCTGGCCTCGCCGTCCGGCCTGCCCGACCGGCTCGTCCAGACGTTCTCCGAGGCCGAGGACGTGGCGCTCTTCTACTTCGTCGGCCACGGCCTCGTCGACCTCAGGGACTCGCTCTGCCTGACGCTGCGCGGTTCGCGCAACAGCGCGAAGCACCGCAGAACGACCAGCCTGCTGTTCGACGACGTCCGCTACGCGATCCAGGAGTCCCCCGCCCGATCGAAGATTGTCATTCTCGACTGCTGCTATGCCGGACGGGCCGCGGAGTCCACGCTCGGCGCGGACGGCGTTCGTGACCTGGTGCGCGGCACCGGAGCGATCACGCTCGCCGCCTCCGGGGAGTTCGGGCGGGCCTGGTACCAGACCGCTGAGGAGGCCACCGATCCGCAGACATGCTTCACCCGGTACTTCGTTGACGTGGTCGAGGCCGGCATCGCGGAGGAGTCCGACCGACTGCGGCTCGGGAGCATCTTCAACCGAGTCGTCGAACGGTGTGGCCAGGAGAGCAGGCCCCTGCCGGTGAAGCTGGTCGCCGACGACGTCACGGAGTTCCCGTTCGCTCGCAACGTGGCAGCGTCGGTGACGCCCACCACCGTCCCGGAGGCGGGCCCAAGGCTGCCCGACCCCCGGCGCTCCCGGGCGCTGCTGGTCGGGGTGTCCCGCTATGACGATGCCGGGCTGGCGCCGCTCCCCTCGGCGGTCGAAGGAACGCGGGATCTTGCCGGCGTTCTCACCGATCCGGCGCTGGGAGGGTGGCCGCGGGAAAGGGTGACCGTCCTGGAGGATCCGGCCGGCAGCCGAGAGGTCGCGAGCGAACTGCGCCGTCTGGCGGCCGAGGCCGACGATGTCCTGCTGGTGTACTTCAGCGGACGTGCCCTGCTGGCTGACGGGCGGCTGTGCCTGGCCCTCACCGACACCGGCACGGACGACGACGCCGACCTCACCTCGCTCGAATACGAACGGGTCATCCGGATCCTGCGCACCAGTCCTGCCCATACCAAGATCGTTATCTTGGACTGCGAGCACTCGGCCGGAGCCGGAAGCGAGAGCACGAGTCTGTTGCTGACCGCTTCCGACCGGCCGTCGCCCCCGTTCACCGCCGACCTGGTAAGAATCATCCGAGCGGGAGTACCGGGCGCTCCGAACAGGGTCACCCTGAACCAGTTGCACACCGAACTCCGCAGACGTTGTGCGGCACGGGGCGACCCGCCTCCGCTGCGGCGCGGCACCGACGCCGCGGACGCCTCGGCCTTCACCCGCAACACCGCCGTTCCCGGCGGCCCCGCACCCCTGGTTCCCGCACCGCGTGCGCAGTGGCCGTCCCGGCACCGTTGGCAGGCGCTCGTCGCCGCCTCGGCAGCGATCCTCATGATCGCCACGGGAACGGCCTATGCACTGCTGGACTCCGACGACGGCCCGATCTGCGACCTGCGGTCCGACAGGAAGGCGATCGTCGAGCCGACCCTCCTCGCCGCCACACCCCTGACGTTCTGCCCGGTCCGCATCAACCACGGGGTACTGCCCCTGACCGGGCGCTCCTTCGACCTCGAAGGGCAGGTTCTGGGCCCGCTCGCGCCCCGGGAACAGCTGATCCTCGTCAACTCCAACGACCTGGGCACCTGCGACGCCCTGGGCAACCCGGCGGTGCGGGGAACCTTCATCAAGAGCCAGGTCACCCTGACCTCGGCCTCAGGTCGCTGGTTCTACACCGACAACCTCGGCTATGACGAGGCCATCACCGTGGGACGGACCTACCGGTACCTCACCGCCTCCACGGCTTCGCTCAACATCATGAGAGACGACTTCCCCAAGGCGGTACGCGAGGGCCGGGATGAGAAGTACTCCGGCATGCTCGCGCTCCCGTCCGACGCGCGCACCGTGGCCGAATTCCATATTGCGCCGGGCCGGTACGAGGGAAAGACCGCCACCTGCCCTACCGGGGCAGAGCGTAGGCCTTGACCCAGTCGACGTGCATGACCATCCACCGCTTCGTCTTCTTGGTGCGGCACTTCACCCAGTAGCCGTCGCACTTGTCGAACTGAAGCGCGACATGCATCGGCTGCGTGGTCGGAATGAGGTTCTTGTTGGTGGTGCGGAAGGTCTTCTTGCCGTCGAGGAAGAAGGTGATGGATTTCGGCAGCCATTCCACCGCGACGGTGTGCCAACGGGAAAAATCGACGTGCTGGCTCGGGCCCGACTTCTTGTGCTCGGGAATTCCGTTGTGCAGCCAGGAGCTCCCGGACTGCCGGGTCGGATTGCCGACCTCCATGATGTCGATCTCCCCGTCGGACGGCCACGGGTTGCCGCCGGACGGCCAGAGCAGGACGACGGCGGAGTAGCCGGCCCCCTTGTCCGCACGGAACCGCACCTCCCAGCGGCCGTACTTCTGCCCGAACGACGACTGGATGCCGCCCGTGGTGTCCTTGCCGTTGCGAATCGCCCCGATGATCTTCAGCTCGCCGCCCGCCACGTGATCGGCCTGCTTGACCCGCGGGGGCGCCTCGTAGATCCCCCACTTCTTGGTGTTCACCTTGGTTCCGGAGAAGTTCTCGACAAAGACCGGTTTGCCCCATTTAATGGCACTTGGCGCCGCATGTGCCACCGTCGATGTCCCCACCCCCGCTCCCAAGGCCAGGAGCCCGATGATCGCCGTGGACCGCTTCGTGAATCCCACCATGCCAGTTCTCTTTTCTCCTGAAGGAGTTCAAAGTCTTGCATGATTTACCACGATATATCCATAGCCATAGGTGTCTTCTTCGATGCGCTGCAGTAAGGCAACTCGCACTCTCCGGAGAGTTTGTTCGGACTTATATCGCCACAATTGCAAAGATGGCCGATTGGCGGCTTTTCAGGGCGCTCCGGGATCAGGGCGGCGACGGTGAACTACGCCGAGCAGGAGGAGTTCTGCTGTGCCACATGTTCGTCGCAGATGCGGGCGCACCTCCCAGGATTCGCTTCTCTGGCGAGCGGGGCTCGTGGCGCGATGCCGGCGGATCATGGAGCGGCGAGCTCGTCGAAGTGGACATCTACCTGGAGGAGCGTCTTCAGTTCCAGTCGGCGGGTGTGGAGCTGGACGAGGCGGTAGGACCCGTTCGGCTCAAGCCGGTACTCCTCGATCTTCTCCACGGCATCCTGGCTCTCGGCGAGGTCGACTTCATCGTGACCGACCCGCGCGTCATGCGGAAGCCGATCCCCGGCCCGGCCCGTCCGCCCCCGGCGGCTCCATCGCCCTGCCGCTGCGGCTGGGTGTCCGCCAGGACAGTGTCACCGCGTTGCACCCGATCCTCGGCCACCACACCAATGTCAACGGCACGACCGGGTCGGGTAAGTCGATCGGCGCGTGCTGGAACTCTCTGGGCGAGATCATTTCGCGTCAGGACGTGGCCGTGTCGCGATCGACACCTCCAAGGGAGAGCAGACCCTCGGCCCGCTCAAGCCCGGCCTGCACCGCCTGGAGCTCACCAAGGGCGGGGCTCTCGGCTTCGTCAAAGCCCTGCACACCGAGATCCCCAAGCGCACCCAGTGGCTCACCGAGCACGGCTACTCCAAGTGGGTCGAGGGGTGTGGGCTGCTGTACTCGGTGATCTGGATCGAGGAGTCCGCAAAGTTCTGGGGCCACCTCAGCAGCAAGGACGAGGACCTGATGCTGAAGGTCATGAAGAGCTTCGGTCTGCCGGCGGGCCGGTGTTCAACAGCCTCCAGC
>JBDSTJ010000195.1:0-3699 GCA_039928335.1 Streptosporangiaceae bacterium
CACCGCGCTGATGGTCGACGACGGCCGGGAGGGCCCGAACCCGTGTGAGGGGGCCGAGCCTCCGGTCGCCGACGGGCCCGGCACGGCCACCCAGAAGTTCGCGCAGTGGCTCAGGCACTACGGTGTCAAGGCCGCCGTGGGCCGCTCCACCCGGTCGGCGGGCGCGACCGATCTCGCCGAGGTCCGGTCCCCGCCGGTGTCGGCGCTCGTCGAGCATCTGCTGGAGTGCAGCGACAACGACCTGACCGAGGCGATGGCCCGGCACGTCGCACTCAAGCAGGGCCTGCCCGCCTCGTTCAACGGCGGCGCGCGGGCCGTCCACGACGTGCTCCAGGGCCTCGGGGCCGCCCAGGGCATCGCCACGGTCGACGGCAGCGGCCTCTCCCCACTCAACAGGATCACCCCGATGGGCCTGGCCAGGCTGGTCGCCACCGCCGCCGCCGGCAAGCGTCCCGAACTGCGCACGGTGATCATCGGCATGCCCGTCGCCGGCTTCAGCGGCACCCTCGCCGACCGCTATCTCGCCGGCTCGACCAGGGGTGGGGCGGGAGCCATCCGCGCCAAGACCGGCACCCTCAACCAGGTCGCGACCCTCGCCGGAGTCACCACCGACCGGAGTGGCAGGCTGCTGGCCTTCGCTTTCATGGCCAACGACGTCACCGATCTCGGCCAGGCCCGGGCTGCCCTGGACCAACTCGCCACCACCATCACCGCCTGCGGTTGTTAACCCCGCGCCCACCGGGCATACCGCAGGGACACGGATCGAATACGTTGGAGTAATAACGCGACTTTAGGCAGGGCGAGAGGGAGCGACATGGGCAGCATGATCGACTGGGGTACGGCGGTCCAGACAGGTGCCCGGCTGGTCCGGCCCGGACCGCAGATCGGCGCCGACGAGGCACGCCAGGTCGTCGAGGAGCTCCGCGAACTGTCCGCACTGGCTCAGGGCCATGTGCGCGAGTTCACCAAGATGGACGTCTCACCCGAGCCGCAGCCCGCGACGGTCGTTGACCGGCCCGGCTGGATCAAGGCCAACGTCGAGGGCTTCCGGGTCGTACTGGAGCCGCTCATCGACCAGTTGTCCCGCAAGCGGTCCGCGATCGCCACGGGCCCGGCCGGGTTCGTCGTCGACATCGTCGGTTCCCGGGTGACCGGCATGCAGATGGGCGCGATCCTGGCCTACATGGCCAGCCGGGTCCTCGGCCAGTACGAGTTGTTCCTGCCGCCGGACCCGTCTGGCCGGGCGCCGACCGGCCGGCTGACCCTGGTCGCGCCGAACATCGTGCAGACCGAGCAGGATCTCGGTGTCGACCCGCGGGACTTCCGGCTGTGGGTGTGCCTGCACGAGGAGACCCACCGGGCCCAGTTCACCGGTGTCCCCTGGCTGCGCGCCTACGTGCAGGACCAGATGACGCAGTTCCTGATGGCCTCCGACCTCGATCCGGCCGCCATGTTCGAACGGATCAAGGAGGCGGCCGAGGCCGTCGCCGACGTGGTCCGCGGCGGTGACTCCTCCCTGATCGACGCGATCCAGACCCCGGCCCAGCGCGAGATCCTGGACCGGCTGACCGCGGTGATGACGCTGCTCGAAGGGCACGGCGACTTCGTCATGGACGCCGTCGGCCCGGAGGTGGTGCCGTCGGTCGCCCACATCCGCGCCAAGTTCCAGGGCCGCCGCGACGGCGGCTCCAAGCTCGACCGGACCATCCGCAGGCTGCTCGGCATCGACCTCAAGATGAAGCAGTACGCCGAGGGCTCGCGGTTCGTCCGCAGAGTGCACGCCGAAGTCGGCATGGACGGTTTCAACAAGGTGTGGACCTCGCAGGAGACCCTGCCGAACCTTGCGGAGATCGCCGATCCCGGCCTGTGGATCGCGCGCGTGGTCCGGCCCGAGCTGGAGAACCGGCCCTCGCTGGAGAAGCGCAACGGCACCGAGGCCTGAGTGGGGCCCGATCCTGCGGTCGCGGCGGTCCGGCATGCCGTACGGGGTGTCCTGGCCGCCGTCGACCCCGGGCTGGTGCTCGTCGGATGCAGCGGCGGGGCCGACTCGCTCGCCCTGGCGGGCGCGCTGGCGTTCGAGGTCCGCAAATCCGGCCATCGGGCCGGCGGGATCACCATCGACCACGGCCTGCAGGACGGTTCCGCGCTGCGGGCCGACCAGGTCGTCCAGATCATGTGGGGTCTCGGTCTGGACCCGTCCGGGGCGATTTCGGTCGAGGTCGGGTCCCGAGGGGGCCCGGAAGCGGCCGCCAGGACCGCCCGTTATTGCGCTCTGGACGAACATGCGGCCCGTCTGGGAGCGTCGGCCGTCCTTCTCGGGCACACGCTGAGTGACCAGGCCGAGACGGTCCTGATGCGCCTGGCGCGAGGTTCCGGTGCGCGTTCGCTGGCCGGAATGCCCGCTCGGGCCGGGCTCTACCGGCGGCCGTTGCTCGGCCTCGACCGGGCGCTCGTCCGCCGCGCGTGCCTCGCCATGGGGCTCCGGCCCTGGGACGATCCGCACAACGAGGACCCTTCCTTCGCCCGGGTCAGGGTTCGCAACCTGGCCCTCCCCGTCCTGGAGGAACAGCTCGGTCCCGGCATCGCCGAGGCGCTGGCCCGCACCGCGGGCATGCTCCGTGACGACGCCGACGCGCTGGACTCCTGGGCAGACCGGGTCTTCACCGGCCCGACCATGGAGATCTCCACCCTCGAGGAGCTGCCCAGAGCGGTCCGGACCAGGGTCCTGAGAAGGGCGGCGATCGCCGCCGGAAGCCCGCCCGGTACGCTCGCCGCCGTCCACGTCGAGGCGATGGATCGCCTGGTCACGGCCTGGCGCGGACAGCGGCACACCGACCTGCCCGGAGGCGTCCGAGCATTCCGGGCGTGTGGCAAGCTGCAAGTGGCTTCGGCTGAAACCCAGCCGGCGGGGGATGTCTGACGGAAGGCGTAGGGGTGGACGAGAAGGACCTGGGTTCCGACCTGGCGAAGGTGCTGATTCCCGAGGATCGGCTGCAAGCCCGGATCCGTGAGATGGCCGCGCAGATCGATGCCGACTACGCAGGTCAGGACCTGCTTCTCGTGGCGGTGCTCAAGGGCGCGGTGATGGCGATGGCGGACGTTTCGCGGTCCCTGCACACCCCCGTCTCGCTCGACTTCATGGCGGTCTCGTCCTACGGTTCGGGCACCAAGTCCAGCGGCGTCGTCCGGATCCTCAAGGACCTCGACACCGACATCTCGGGTCGGCACGTGCTCATCATCGAGGACATCGTCGATTCGGGCCTGACCCTGTCCTGGCTGATCGACAACCTCCGGATCCGCCAGCCGGCCTCGCTGGAGGTCTGCGCGATCCTCCGCAAACCGGATGCGGTCAAGACCAAGATCGACGTGAGGTACATCGGCTTCGACATCCCGAACGAGTTCGTCATCGGGTATGGCCTGGACTATGGCGAGAAGTATCGGAACCTCCCTTTCGTCGGCACTCTGGCCCCGCACGTGTACGGAGCCTGATCCTGGGGAACAACACGATCGGCCCAGTCGTTTCACCGACGACGGGAGATCGCTGGCTGCAAGCCGCGCATCGTCCGGTGTACCTTCAATAACCAGCCTCGGTCAGAGGTTTTTCACAGACGTTGGCAGGAGGGACGGACCCCGCCCGGGGTGCCGCACATATGGACGTGAAGCGCTACTTCCGCGGACCGCTGCTGTGGGTCCTACTGT
>JBDSTJ010000196.1:0-5423 GCA_039928335.1 Streptosporangiaceae bacterium
GGTGACGGTGCGGGACCCGCGACGACCTTTGCGTCGGCGATCGCGAACTTGCTGCCGTGGCAGGGGCAGTTCATCGTGCCGCCGGCGACCTTGTCGACGGCACAGCCGCTGTGCGTGCAGACGTTGCTCCAGGCCTTGAAGACCCCCTTCGTCGGCTGGGTCACGATGATCTTCTGGTTCTTGAAGACCACGCCCCCACCGACCGGGATCGACGAAGCGGCCCCGAGCAGCGTGCCGGCGGTCTTGGGCGTCGTCTGGGCCGTGCCGGAGGC
Source organism: Streptosporangiaceae bacterium (assembly GCA_039928335.1). GTDB lineage: Bacteria > Actinomycetota > Actinomycetes > Streptosporangiales > Streptosporangiaceae > Actinocorallia. The sequence continues at coordinate 273 of JBDSTJ010000196.1, forward strand.
TGCTTCTGATCCCTCTGGTTCCGCGGCCGCCGAGCCACCGTCCTTGCCGCCGCAGGCCGCGAGCGCACCGCCGACTCCCGCCAGGCCGAGGCCCAGCAGGAGCCCGCGCCGGGAACTCCCCCCACAACGTCCTGCACAAGACTCCGTCACCGGTGCGGGCTCCATGGACAGTTCCTCCCTGAGATCTTCTTCGTGCGGACACAGGGAAATACGGAACGAGGACCCGATCGGTTCAGCGGACGTCGATCACGTCCGTGCTGGCCGCGACGGAGCCGTAGATCACGCGGAACGAGCCGTCCTTCTTCGCAGTCACCCTGAGTAACCTTGCCTGGCAGCATACTCAGAACCCGCCCGAGTAGCCCGACACCCGATCTGAGTAGGCGTTGCTCAGGCGACGGCCCCCGCGGTGCAGGAGTCTGATCACCATGAGTGAGACGACCGTGTGGACGACGCCGGGCTATGCGACGGTCCGGGAGCTGGGCACCGGAGCCTTCGGGCGGGTCGTGCAGGCGCAGTGCCGGACCACCGGGCGGCCGGTGGCCGTGAAGTACCTGCACGAGCACTCGCTCCGAGCCGAGTTCCGGGCCGAGGCCCGCCTGCTCTCCGCGCTGCGCTCGTCCCACGTCGTCCGGCTGGTCGACTATGTCGAGAGCGCCCACGGCACCGCGATCGTCATGGACCTGGCTCCCGGCCGCACCCTCAAGAGCATCCTCGCCGACGACGGCCCGCTGACCCCCGAGGCCGCGCTCACCGTGTTCAAGGGCTCGCTGCGCGGTCTCGCCGACGCCCACCGCGCCCACGTCGTCCACCGCGACTACAAACCCGACAACGTCCTGGTGAGCACCGCCGGCTTCCCGACCCTGGTCGACTTCGGCATCGCGGTGCGGGCGGGCACCGAGACCTCCTCGATCGGCACCCCGGCCTATATGCCGCCCGAGCAGTGGCAGGGCCTGCCCGCCTCCGCCGCGGGCGACCTCTACGCCGCGACGGCCGTGTTCTTCGAGTGCCTGACCGGCCGACGGCCCTTCACGGCGCGCTCGGTGCTGCAGCTCGCCGCCCAGCACCTGCACGCGCCCGTGCCGGCCGACCTGGTGCCCGCGCCGCTCGGGGACCTGGTCCTGCGGGGCCTCGCCAAGCACGTCGGGGACCGTCCGGTGACCGCGGCGAACTTCGAGGCCGAACTCGAGTTCGTCGCCCGCCGCTTCTACGGCCCGGACTGGGAACGGCGCGGCCGGGCGTACTTCGCCGAGGGCCACCAGGCCGTGCTGAGCGCCTGAGGACGGTCAGGTGCGGGTCGGCCGGGGCCACACGGTGTAGCTGACGCTGATCAGCGCGTCGACCACGAGGACCACGGTCCACAGTCCCGCGACCCGGCCCAGGGCCTCGGTGCGGGCCGCGTCGCCGACCACCAGGATCGCCAGGCCGAGCAGACCGCAGCCGATCGCCCAGGCGAGGGCGTGCCGGCCGAGCTGCCGCAGTTCGCGGTTGGCGTGCGCGCGCCCGGTGCGGGGCCTGCGGCCGGGCCGGGGCGCGCCGTCGAACCGGTGCGCCGCCCAGCTGTCGGCCCGTTCGATGATCTGGGGGCCGAAGGCCACCGACACCCCGAGGTAGACGGCGGCCAGGCCGTGGGCGACGGTGGCGGTGGCCCCGCGGCCGAGGTCGAGCACGGTGACGGCGAGCAGGACGACGTCGATCAGCGGCACCGAGGCCAGCAGCACGGCGCTGGTCCCGCGCCGCCGGAGCCCGTAGCGGACGAGGAGCCCCAGGCCGAGTACCACCCAGAAGGCGACTTCACAGGCGGCGATGATCGCGACCAGCATCGACATCCTCTTTCCAGTACGACTGTGTTGTTTCCAACATATAACACAGTCGTGCTATAAAAAAGGCGTGCCCAAGATTGTCGACCACGACGTGCGCCGCCTCGAACTCGCCGAGGCCCTGTGGCGCATCATCGTGCGCGAGGGTCTCGAGGCCGTGTCCGTACGCAACGTCGCCGCGGAGGCCGGCTGGTCCGCCGGCGCCCTGCGCCACTACTTTCCCGACAAGGCCGGGCTGATCGCGTTCGCGATGAACCTGGTGACCGAACGGGTCGTCACCCGGCTCCGGAGTCTGGACCGCGGCGGCGACCCCGGGAAGTTCGTCCTGCGCGCCCTGGAAGAGCTCCTCCCGCTCGACGCGGAACGCCGTGTCGAAGCCGAGGTGTGGCTGGCCTTCGTCACTCACGCACGCGTCGACCCCGCCCTCGCCGGGCCGGCCCAGCGCGTCCACACCACGCTGCGGAACTACGTCGAGGAGCTCCTCACCCACCTCGGTGCTCCCCACCCCGCCGCCGAGGCCCCACTGCTGCACGCCCTGCTCGACGGCCTCACCCTGCACCTGCTGCTCTACCCCGGATCCCTCACCCCCGCCCAGGCCGGCCACCAACTTCAAGCCTTCGTTCGCAGAGGCCGAACCCCCGCTCGCAGGAGGTCCGACGGGTCGGTGTTGGCACCGCAGACGATCACGGCGAGGCGTTCGCCCGGGTCGGGACCGTAGGCGCCCGACAGGAGGGCGGCCAGAGCGGCGGCCGTACCGTGCTCGACCGCGAGCCGCCGGTGGTCCCACAGGACCTGGCGGGCCTCGACGATGTCGTCGTCGCCGACCAGGACCGACCGCACCCCCGTCCGGACACGTCGAAGGCGATCTCGCCGAGCCGGGAGGCTCCCAGGGAATCGGCGGCGATGCCCGACACCGGCACCTCGACGGGGCGGCCCGCCGCCAGCGCCGCGTGCAGGGTCGGTATCCCGGCGGGTTCGACGCCGACGACCCTCGCCTCGCCGAAGCAGGCTTGGGCGATCCCGGCCATCAGCCCCCCGCCGCCGACCGCCACCAGAATCGTGTCGACTCCTCCGGTCTGAGCCAGCAGTTCCAGCCCGAGCGTGCCCTGCCCGGCGCAGATCTCCGGCTGGTCGTAGGCGTGGCAGAACAGCGTGCGTCGGTTCTTGAGATCACCCCGCCACTACAGCAGGCGGGCGCTGCGCAGGTCCAACCGGTGCAGGACGCGGTCGACGGCGGTGGGGTCGACGCCCGGCTCGGTCCGGGCCTGCAGGACCTCGCGCCGGGAGGCCGCGAGCATCTCGGCGTAGATCCGCCTGGCCTCGCGGGCCTGCTTCCGGCGGGTCGCGAAGTCCTCGCGGGCGTCCTGGGGGATCTTCTCGGTGCACAGCGAGTCGAGCAGTCCCCGCTGCTGGGCGGCCAGGGTCTCCACCAACCGCGCGGGGAGGTCCTCCTGCTCCTCCAGCTCCCGCAGCCGCGCCATCGACGCCTTGGCGGCCCGGTAGGCGATCGCCCGCTCAGCGGCCTCCTCCGCGTCTGTTTCGGCCTGGACGCCCAGCACCCGGACCAGGGTGGGCAGCAGCAGGCCCGGCAGGATCATGGTCACGACCAGCACCGAGAACGCGATGAACAGCAGCTCGTTGCGGGCCGGGGTGTCCAGCGGCAGCGCCAGCGCGAGGGCGAGCGTGGCCAGCCCGCGCATCCCGCACGCGGCCAGGACCAGGTCCTCGCGCCAGTCCTGTGCGGTGGAGTCACGGTCGGGATCTCCGCGCACGATCCGGCCGGACTCCAGCAACCACAGCACCCGGATGACGATGATCACCAGACAGATCACGAGGGCGTGCAGGGCCAGCGTGCCGAACTGGTCCAGGGCGGGAACAACGGTGCGCATCGCCATGCCGATCATGCCGAACGCAAGCCCGGTGATCAGCATCTCCAGCGTGTCCCAGAACGCGGTCTCGGCGAGCCGGTCGCCGACCCTGGCCTCCTCGTCGGCCCGCTGTCCCACGTAGAGCCCGACGACCAGCACGGCGAGCACGCCGGAGGCGTGCACCGAGTCGGCCAGCAGATAGCTCGCGAACGGGATGACCAGCGTCAGGGCGTTGCGGGCGGTCCGGTCGCGGATCCGCGCCTGCAGGAACGTCGCGACGTAGCCGACCAGCAGCCCGAGCGCGAGCGCGGCGACGACCTCCCAGCCGAACCGGGCGACGACGCCGGGAACCGAGATGTGCCCGGTGGACATCGACGTCACCGCCACCCCGTAGATGACCAGCGCCGTCGCGTCGTTGCAGAGCCCCTCGGTCTGCAGGACCGACATGAGCCGGCGCGGCAGCCTGAGCGGTCCGGCCACCGCCTCCGCCGCCACCGGGTCGGGCGGCGCGACGAGCGCTCCCAGCGCCAGGGCCGCCCCGGCACTCACCCCGGGGACGATCAGATGGGCGGTGCCCGCGACCGCCAGCACGGTGATCACGACAAGGACGCCGGCCAGCCAGAAGATCACCCGCTTGCGTGCCTGGAGCATCCGCCAGGAGGTGCGCTGCGCCGCCGCGTAGATGAGCGGCGGCAGGAACAACGGCAGGATCAGGTCGGGTTCGATCACGAGCGTGGGCAGGCCCGGGATGAACGCGAGCGCCACCCCCAGCAGCGTGACGAGCACCGGGAAGGGCCTGCGGATGCGTTCGCCGACGCCGACGAGGAGCACGGTCGCGAACATCAGCAGGACGACGATCGGCAGCGGTCCCACTTGCTCATTGATCACGGTCCATTGTCCGCTGTCACGGTCCAAGTCCGCACCAAGGACGAACCGTCAGGCCTTCACGGTCTCGGCCTCGGGCCTGGCGGTCATCGGAGGGTGACCGTTCTCTCAGTCCTCGAGGGCGTCGAGGGCGTCGAGTTCGGCCAGCAGGCGCCTGGGGGCGACCTGGCGGTAGGCCTCGGTAATGATCTCGGCGATCTCCGCCCGGTCCACCGCGACGTCGAGATAGACGCCGAGCCAGCCCCGGTGGCCCACGTAGGGCGGCCGGAAGAAGCGCTCTGGACCGGACCCGACGAACGCCTCCTGCGCGCCGGGCGGGGCCGCACACCAGATAGCCACCCGGTCGTCGTGGTGGCGGTCGGCGTACATGACGAAGGACCGCCGGATGAACCACACCGGTTCGCCGTGGCTGATCCGCTCCGTCACCTCCGGCAGCGCCATGCAGAGGTCTCGGACGAACGCCAGCGGATCATCGGCCATGCTCCGACGATAGTCATCATCTCCGGCGGGCGCGGCGGTCCCCGGAAGGCGATGTCCGATAACCGCCAGAAGGCGGCCCTGCGGCGGCCTAGCCTGGGGAC
>JBDSTJ010000197.1:0-2920 GCA_039928335.1 Streptosporangiaceae bacterium
CCTTGGCCGGCACCTCCGGCGGGTACCAGGAGGAGCGGCGGGCCACGAGTGCGGGCACCCTGCCGCTGCCGTCGATGTGGGCGTAGCAGCCGGGCACGGAGTAGCACCAGTCGAGGAGGGTCAGGCCGTGCTGCCCGGGATGGATGAGGACGTGCTCGGGCAGGACCGCGCCGTGCAGGACCCCGGCCCGGTGCGCGAAGCCGAGCGCGACGAGCAGCCGGCGCCACATCCAGGCGGCGTCCCGGGGGTCGACCCCGCCGGGGCGAGCATCCCTGACCTGGGTGAGCGTGACGAACCCGTCGAGCCGTGTGATCACGTTGGCCTGCCGGTCCTGGACCCTGAACGTCTCGATGAGCTTCGGGACGTAGGGCAGGTAGCGGACGTCGCCGTCCTTGGGGAGTTGGCGCAACGCGACGGCCTCACGGGCCAGCAGGTCGTTGTCGGCCTTGTCCCGCGGGAGCTTGAGCAGCGCCCCGGGGCTGACGGGGAACAGGTCGGCGAGGTCGCCCCGCGTCTCGCGTCTTCCGACGGTGTAGGTGTGGCGGCGGGTCCTGATCGTCGTCTCGGTCCCGTAGGCCCGCCAGAGCGTTCCGAGCCGGGTGAAGGCCCGGCCGTCGGTGCCCGCGTCGGGGTGCAGCAACCGGGCGAGGCGGTGGTAGGCGCGGGTGGCCTCGCGCGGGTCGGGGCCGAAGAGATCTTCGGGGGTAGGAGCGGCGTCGAGTCTCTCGAGGGCCTCGGCGAGGTTCACCGGACGTCGTCCTCTCTGCTGGGCCGGAGGATCGCGGGGTGCAGGAGCCGGGCGTCGCCGGCGCGGTAGAGCTTGGCCCGGGGGCCGCCGCGCCGGCCGCCGCGCTCGGTGGTCTCGCCGGTGCTCTCGACGAAACCGGGCACCGACAGGACCTTGCGGTGGAAGTTTCCGGCGTGGAGTTCCTCGTCCCAGACCGACTCGTACACGGCCCTGAGCTCGGGGATGGTGAACTCCTCGCCGGTGAAGGCAGTGGCGAGCGGGGTGTACTCGAGCTTGGCCCGTGCCCGCTCCAGGCCGTCGGCGAGGATCCGAGCGTGGTCGAAGGCGAGCTTCCTGGTCGCGCCGGGCGCCTGCAGCTGCGCCACCGGCGTCCAGCCGGCCTGGGCCGCGTCGGATCCGGCCTGCGGGTCGGGGAGTTCGGGTCCGAAGGCCAGGTGGGCGACCGAGATGATCCGCATGCGCGGGTCCCGGTCGGGCTTGCCGTAGGTGCCGAGCTGTTCCAGGTGCACCCGCCCGAGCAGGCCGGCGGTGAGGCCGGTCTCCTCGGCGAGTTCCCGGGCTGCGGCGTCCGGCAGGTCCTCCTCGCCGTCGGCGGCCCGCACGAAACCGCCGGGCAGTGCCCAGTGGCCGGCGTACGGCGGCTGGCCGCGCTGGATGAGCAACGCGTTGAGCACTCCGTCGCGGATGGTCAGCGCCACCACGTCGACGGTCACCGCGACAGGGTCGTAGTGCCGCGGGTCGTAGGCGGCCAGGAAGTCCTGCTCGGAACCCATCAGTAGTAATCCTCATATCGAGTATTTCTCTTATTGAGATGAACCTACGCCATGCGAGGCCCTGAGTTCAAGTGCCGGGATCGGGGGAATGAGAGGCCCATGCCCCAGGCCTATCTGCAGGTGACCACGGCGACCGACTCCCGGCAGGAGGCTGCGTCGATCGCCCGCGCGGCGGTGGAGGAGCGGCTGGCCGCCTGCGCCCAGCTCTTCGGGCCCATGGCCAGCACCTACTGGTGGGAAGGGGAGATCGAGACCGCCGAGGAGTGGATGGTCGTGTTCAAGACCACCGCCGACCGGTTCGAGGAGCTCGCCGGCCTCATCACCGAACGCCACTCCTACGACACCCCCGAGATCGTCGCGACCGCGGTGGCGGCCGGCAGCGCCGACTACCTCGCGTGGATCGGCGACCAGACGGCGGATCCCGAGGCCAACCTCACCGACGAGGACGACCTGGAGATCGTCTAGTCAGGGCGGGGAGTCAGCCGACGGGGACGTTCCAACGGGTGATGACGGGGCGGGCGTGCTCGAAGCCGAGGGTTGAGGACGTGCCGGTGTCGAGGGCGAACATCCGGCCGTCCGCCGCGTCCAGGCCCAGCCAGCGCGCGGTGAGGATCCGCAGCACGTGCCCGTGTGCGACGACGGCCACATCACCCCGCTCCAGCCACGGCCGGGCCAGCGCGATGACCTTGTCCATCCGGTCGCCGACCTGCTCGACGGTCTCACCCGGAGTGTTGCCCGGGACGGTCCCGTCCTTCCAGATCCACCAGCCGGGGATGGTCTGGCCGATCTCAGCGGTGGTCAGGCCCTCGTAGGCACCGTAGTCCCACTCCCAGAGGTCCTCAAGGACCTCCGGGTCGGGGACCCGGGCCAGCTCGGCCGTCCGGCGTGCCCGCACGGCCGGGCTCACGTACGCCTTGACGATCGCGCGCCGGGCGACCACGGGGGCGAGGGTCCTGGCCTGCTCCTCGCCGATCGCGGTCAGCGGCACATCGGTCCGGCCGGTGTGCCTGAGCATCTTGCTCCACGCCGTCTGACCGTGCCGCAGAATGATCATTTCCCCCATGCGGATCAGTTTCTCACGGGCAGCCGGGTGCCCTCCACCGGTCAGGGGGAAGCTCGATCCCAGAACCTGAAGTGCACACCTGGCGGGGCGACTCCCACAGGCACCAATTGCCCGGGTATCATCCACAGGCATCAAACGCCGCTCCCGCGGCCCGGTCCTCGAGCCTGACCGGTGATTGATTTCAGCAGAAGGGTAGCACCCGCCGTGACCGACCAGTCCGCCGCAGTCACCAACGACGTTGAGTTCGCCGCCGAAGTGGCCGACGCCCTCGAGAACTGGCCGACCAACACCGCCAACCCCCGCCGCATCCAGATCTGAGGCTCGGCACACCGGATC
>JBDSTJ010000198.1:0-3371 GCA_039928335.1 Streptosporangiaceae bacterium
GAGCCGCCCCCGATGACCGAGGCGCGGGTGGCGCTGTGGTGCGGGGCGTGGAACGGGGGACGTTCCATCAGCGGCTGCCGGTGCGGGAGGGTCCCGGCCACGGAGTGGATCGCGGTCACCGCCAGGGCGGTCGCGGGGTCGAGCGGGGGCATCAGACCGGGAAGGCGTTCGGCCAGCATGGTCTTTCCACAGCCTGGCGGGCCGATGAGGAAAAGGTGGTGGCCTCCCGCGGCGCTGATCTCCAGAGCTCGCCTGCCCTCGGCCTGACCTCGCACGTCTGCCAGGTCCATGACGCCGCGCCGGGATCGGGACGGGGCGTCGACCCTGGGTGTGTCGGGGATCGGTTCCTCTTGCTCGTGGGGCGGGGGCTCACCGCGCAGGTGGCAGATCAGTGCCCGGAGTGAGCCGACCGCGATCACCTGTACGCCGGGCACCAGTTCGGCTTCGACCCGGTTCTCCCGGGGGACCACCACGGTGGTGATCCCGGACTCGGCTGCGCCGAGGATCGCAGGCAGGACGCCCTGGACCGGCCGCACGCGGCCGTCGAGGCCCAGTTCGCCGACCATCACCAGGTCGGCGCACTGCTGCCCGGGAAGCGTTCCGTTGGCGGCGAGAATGGCAATGGCTATGCTCAGGTCGAAGCCGGCTCCTCGTTTGGGCAGGTCGGCGGGACCGAGGCTTACGGTGGTGTGGCGGTTGGGCCAGTCTTCGCCGCTGTGCATGATGGCCGCGCGGACCCGGTCGCGAGCCTCGCTGAGCGCCGCGTCGGGCAGCCCGACCAGGTGCAGCCCGGGGGTACCCGAAGTGATCGCCGCTTCGACGTCGACGAGGCTTCCCTGACGCCGACCAGCGCGACCGACCGGGTCTTGGCCAGGGACATCACGCCACCTCCCGCAGGTGGTCGACGGTGAATCCGGCAGGCCCGCCGCCGACCAGCCCGATCAGGTCGATCCGGATCCCTTCGGCGCGCACCCCGTGCTCGGCCGCCCATCGTCGGGAGAGCCGCCTTAAACGGTCGGCCTTGGAGCGGGTGATCGCTTCGGCGGGTGTGCCGAAGGCGGTGCTGCGGCGGGTCTTGACCTCGCAGACGACGTGCTGCCGTCCGTCGTGGGCGACGATGTCGAGCTCACCGGCCCTGCACCGCCAGTTCCGGGCGAGCACGGTCCAGCCGAGTCCGGTCAGATAGCGGACAGCCGCGCTCTCGCCGCGCTGTCCGAGCTCCTGGTTGGCGTTCATCGCCATCACCTCCTGACCCCAGGGTGGCAAAAACCGCACGGGACGTTGTAGGGCGAACCTCATTCTGTGGATATCTTCTCGCCGGCGGCCGGGCGTAGCGTGCTCGTCATGGCGGAGCTGAGCGAGTTCGAACGGCATCTGAGGCTGGAACGTGGCCTGTCCGAGCACACCATCCGGGCCTATCTCGGGGATCTCGGTGACCTCCTGAGCCACGCGCAGGCCCGGGGCGTGACCACGCTCGCCGACCTTCACCTCGACATGCTCCGTGACTGGCTGGCCCGCCAGTACGACGCCGGCCTGTCGCGGGCGACGCTTGCCCGGCGTACCGCCGCCGCTCGTGCCTTCACCGCCTGGGCGCACCGGAAGGGGTGCATGGAGGAGGATCCCGGCCAGCTCCTCGCGACGCCCAAGCAGATCCGGAAGCTGCCTTCGGTACTGCGCAGGGAAGAAGCCGCAGCCCTCCTCGACGGGCTCGACCCCGAAGGTCCCCAGGATCCCCGGCATCTCCGGGACCGTGCCGTACTGGAGCTGCTCTATGCCACCGGTATCCGGGTGAGCGAGCTCTGTGGCCTGGACATCGATGATCTCTACCGGGAGACCGGAACCGTACGAGTGCTCGGCAAGGGCTCAAGGGAACGCACCGTCCCGGTCGGCGGGCCCGCCCTGGTCGCGGTGGATGACTGGCTGGCCCAGGGCAGGCCCGCACTCCGCACCGCCCGGAGCGGCCCGGCCCTGCTCCTAGGATCACGCGGCGGCCGTCTCCACCCCACGACCGCCCGCAGGCTGGTGCACGCCCGCCTCTGCGCCGCGGGAGTCACCGATCTCGGCCCGCACGGTCTGCGCCACACGGCCGCCACCCACCTGCTCGAAGGCGGCGCGGACCTGCGCGCGGTCCAGGAACTGCTCGGCCACTCCTCTCTCCAGACCACCCAGCTCTACACCCACGTCTCAGCCCAGCGCCTCAAGCAGACCTACCTCCAGGCTCACCCTCGAGCGTGAACGTCCCCGGGGTCTGGTCCGGCGGCGGTCGGCTGAGGGAAATCCAGGTCCCGGGAGGCAGGGAGCCCCGACCTGGTCAGGAGCGGGGCCAGTGGGGGAGAAGGCGGATCAGGGGTGGGGCCACCAGGGAGAGGGGGTCCAGGTAGGTGGGGCCTCGGCGAAGGCCCCAGTGGAGGCAGAGGGTCTGCGGGCAGTGGGTGTAGTCGGGCTCCATCGTGCCCAGCAGGGTGCCGGGGGTGGCGCGGGCACCTCGGCGGATCAGGGCGTGCACGGGTTGGTAGGTGGTTCTGAGCAGGCCGTGAGTGACCGTGATCACGCCTCGGCCGGCCAGGTCGCGGGCGAACGTGACGGTGCCGGGGCCGGTGGCGAAGACCTGCTGGCCGGGTTGGGCGGCAAGATCAACTCCTCGGTGGCCCGGCAGCCAGGGGGAAGGCGGCGGCGCGAACGGCCGTATGACGCCTACGGGAGCCTCTAACGGCCACTGCCAGGCGCCCGGGGACGGGAACACGGGTGGCGGCAGGAGGGCGGAGTGGAGCAGGACCAGAAGTGGTGCCAGCGGGTTCGGGGTCATCCCACCAGGATGTGGTGGCACAGGGCGGCTGGGCAGGCCGAACGATGTTCTGTGGATAACCCGGGAAGCCGTACCAGGGCGAGGCAGAAGGGCCGTGAGCGTGGCCGAGGTGGGATAGGATGGGCCCACGGCGCGGGAGGACTATGCCCTTCTGCCCGAATTCACGCGCCTGCCCGCCGCAGGTGCCCGCCCCTCGGGGGCGCGGTGCTGCGGGTCATACCTCCAGGTCTGCGAACTGATCTCCATGAGAGCAGCCGCAGCGGGGTGTGTCCAGACGCAACAGGAAACCGAACTAGTGGTCTCGTGCCGAGATATCGCGCGGGGCCGGACAGGAGAACCGGGGCAATGGCACCCGTAGTCACCATGCGGCAGCTGCTCGAGAGCGGCGTTCACTTCGGCCACCAGACCCGCCGGTGGAACCCGAAGATGAAGCGCTTCATCCTCACCGAGCGCAACGGCATCTACATCATCGACCTGCAGCAGTCGCTGTCGTACATCGACCGCGCCTACGAGTTCATCCGGAGCACCGTTGCCTCCGGTGGCTCGATCCTGTTCGTCGGTACCA
>JBDSTJ010000199.1:0-3020 GCA_039928335.1 Streptosporangiaceae bacterium
GTGTGGAGGCGGCCGGCCAGGAAGTCGGCGAGGTCGGCGACGGTGCTGACCGTGCCGGCGGTGACGGCGGGTTCCAGGCCGCCGGAGTGGGCGTGGCCGCCGGCCGGGAGCCGCGAGTCGGCCAGGAGCAGGAGCCGGGTGTCCATCAGAACAGGAAGTAGCGCTGGGCCATCGGAAGCTCGGCGACGGGAGCGGGTTCGATCTCCTCGCCGTCGATCTTCACGGTGAAGGTGTCGGGGTGGACCTCGATCCGGGGCAGCACATCGTTGTGGATCATCGCGGCCTTGCCGAGGGCCCGGGTGTCGCGCACCGGGACCAGGGCGCGGCGCACGTCCAGCCGGGCCGCGAGGTCCGCTTCGATCGCGGCCTCGGCGACGAAGTGCACCGAGGTGCTGGCCGCCACGGCCGGGGACGCCCCGAACATCGGCCGGGGCAGCACCGGCTGCGGCGTGGGGATGGAGGCGTTGGCGTCGCCCATCTGCGCCCACGCGATCACGCCGCCCTTGACGACGAGTTGCGGGCGGACGCCGAAGAACGCCGGATCCCACAGGACCAGGTCGGCGAGCTTGCCGACCTCGACCGAGCCGACCTCGGCGTCGAGGCCGTGCGCGATCGCCGGGTTGATCGTGTACTTGGCCACGTACCGCTGCGCCCGCAGGTTGTCGGCGGGCCCGCCGAGCGAGCCCCGACGGACCTTCATCACGTGGGCGGTCTGCCAGGTCCGGATGATCGTCTCGCCGATCCGGCCCATCGCCTGGGAGTCCGAGCCGATGATCGAGATCGCGCCGAGGTCGTGCAGGACGTCCTCGGCGGCCATGGTCGTCGGCCGGATCCGGGACTCGGCGAACGCGAGGTCCTCGGGCACCGAGGGGCTCAGGTGGTGGCAGACCATGAGCATGTCGAGGTGCTCGTCGAGGGTGTTGACGGTGTGCGGCCGGGTCGGGTTGGTCGAGGACGGCAGCACGTTGGGGTGCGAGGCCACCGTGATGATGTCCGGCGCGTGCCCGCCGCCGGCGCCCTCGGTGTGGTAAGCGTGGATGGACCGGCCGCCGATCGCGCCGAGGGTCGACTCGACGTAGCCGGCCTCGTTGAGGGTGTCGGAGTGCAGGGCCGCCTGGACCCCGGAGGCCTCGCAGACGCGCAGGCAGGCGTCGATCGCGGCGGGCGTGGTCCCCCAGTCCTCGTGCAGTTTGAACCCGGAGGCGCCGGCCCGGAGCTGCTCCCACAGGGCCTCCTCGGAGACCGTGTTGCCCTTGCCGAGCAGCGAGACGTTGATCGGCCAGGAGTCGAGGGACTCCAGCATCCGGTGCAGGTACCAGGTCCCGGTGACGGTGGTGGCCTTGGTGCCCTCGGCCGGCCCCGTACCGCCGCCGATGATCGTGGTGACGCCCGCGCCCAGCGCCTCGGTCAGCGACTGCGGGCAGATCAGGTGCACGTGCGAGTCGACCGCGCCTGCGGTGAGGATCTTGCCGTTGCCCGCGATGATCTCAGTGGACGGCCCGATCACCAGCGCGGGGTGGACGCCGTCCATGATGTCGGGATTGCCGGCCTTGCCGATGGCGGCGATCCGCCCGTCCCGGACGCCCACGTCGGCCTTGACAATGCCCCAGTGGTCCAGGACCACCACCCCGGTGATCACCAGGTCGGCCGCGCCGTCCGCGCGGGTCGTCCGGGCCTGGCCCATCGACTCACGGATGACCTTGCCGCCGCCGAACACCGCCTCGTCGCCCGCGCCCGGCCCGCGGGCCAGATCCTCGGTGACCTCGACGAACAGGTCCGTGTCGGCCAGCCGGATCCGGTCCCCGGCCGTCGGTCCGTACAGCGCCGCATAACGGGCGCGCGAGATCTCGGTCACTGCGGTGGTCCTTCCGGGCGGTCTTCCGGGCGGCCATCCAGACGGCCTTGCAGACGGAGGCCGGGGACGATGCCGAGGCCGGCGAGGCGGACGAGGGTGACCTCGCGGGTGATGCCGGGCTCGAACCGCACGGCGGTGCCGGCCGGGACGTCGAGCCGGAAGCCGCGGGCGGCATCCCGGTCGAAGCCGAGCGCCGGGTTGGCCTGAGCGAAGTGATAGTGCGACCCGATCTGGATCGGGCGGTCGCCGTGGTTGTCCACGACCAGTTCGATCCGGTCCCGGCCGGGGTTGAGTCGGACCGGCTCCGCGCCGGTGATGATCTCCCCGGGGATCACGGGATCGGCCGGTGCACGGTCACGAGCTTGGTTCCGTCCGGGAACGTGGCCTCCATCTGTACCGACTCCAGCAGCTCGGGGATGCCGTCCATGACATCCTCGCGGGTCAGGACGGTACGCCCGGACTCCATGAGTTCGGCGACGGTGCGCCCGTCGCGGGCGCCTTCGAGGACGTGGACCGCGATGATCGCGGTCGCTTCGGGATGGTTGAGGCGCAGGCCACGGGCGCGGCGGTCCCGGGCCACCCCGGCGGCGACGTGGATGAGCAGGCGCTCCTGCTCGTGCGGAGAGATCATCACAGGGATCACGCTAGTGCGTACGGAACGTCCGTATTGCGTAGTTAACGGCGACTTAACAGGGTCTCCCGCACGGGGGCGGGATGTCACGTCCCGGAAATCTCCCGGGAACGTTCCACTGGGAGTCTGGTCGACATGGGGTTCCCACCCCGGCTGGCGCGGCCGGACGGAACATGACATGAGTGCTCGCCCCGGTCCGCCTGACGAAGCCGTGCGGACCGGGGCGTCGCTCTGCCCGGACCCCGACCGCCCCTGTCCGTCGCTAGACTCGCGGTCATGGCAGGCCGGATTCGCAATGAGGACATCGCTCTAGTCCGTGAACGGTCGCCGATCGACGCGGTGGTGGGGGAGTACCTCCAACTCGTCAACGCCGGCGGCGGCTCCGTCAAGGGTTTGTGCCCCTTCCACGATGAGAAAACACCTTCCTTCAACATCACACCCTCCAACGGCCTGTACTTCTGCCACGGCTGTGGCGAAGGCGGCGACGTCATCAAGTTCGTGCAGCAGATCGAGCACCTGACGTTCGCGGAGACG
>JBDSTJ010000200.1:0-6461 GCA_039928335.1 Streptosporangiaceae bacterium
CTTTGGGGCGACACGCCGTCTTTTGCGTGACGAGGCAAAGCGCGCCACGGGAGTTACTCTCGTCATCATGGCCACACGTGCGTCCGGCGGTTCCCAGGGCTCCTCGCGTGGTGGGTCGAAAACCCCCGCTGGGAAGACTCCGGCTGCGAAGCCGCCCGCGCCGCGCAGGCGCGCACCCGCCCGGAAGCCCGCGTCGGCCAGGACCCCGCCGCCACGCAGGCCCGATCCGCTCGGGACCGTGCTGATGGCGTTCTTCCGGATGGTCGCCGGGCTCTGGATGCTGCTGGCCAGGGCGGTCGGCTCGATCTTCCGTGCCTACGGCGACGGGGCCCGTGAGCTCGACGCCGAGCACCGGCGGGACGGCGCGGGCCTGGCCCTGCTGGGCGGTTCGATCGTGCTCGCCTCGGTCATCTGGTGGAAACCCGAGGGCGCGGTGCCGACGGCGATCGAGCAGGTCGCCCGGGGCGGCTTCGGCAAGTTCGCGATGGCCCTGCCGGTCCTGTGTGTGGGCCTGGCCTGGAGCCTGCTCCGGCACCCCGAGCGCAGCGAGGACACCGGTCGGGTCTCCGTCGGCCTCAGCGCCCTGGGCGCCGGCATCATCGGCATCACCCACATCGGCTCGGGCAGCCCCGCCCCCGCCGAGCACATGAACCAGGTCCGCCGGGCCGGCGGCGTGCTCGGCTGGGTGGTCTCCGCCCCGGTCAAGACGATGCTCTCGGAGTGGGTGGCCGTCCCGCTGCTGCTGCTGGTGTCGGTGTTCGGCCTGCTGGTGGTCACCAAGACCCCGGTGCACCGGATCCCCGACCGGCTCGCCGACCTGTGGCACCTGGCGATGCTGCGCGAACGCGCCGAGACCGAGCCCAGGCGCAAGCCCAAGCCAAAAAAGGAAGATCTCGAACTCGGTGAGCACGCCCGGCCCTACGACACCCCGGTCGTCAAGGAGAGGCCCCGGGCCGAGGTCAAGCCGCCGCTGATCGACGAGATCCTTGGCGAACCCGAACCGAGGATGCTCGAACTGGTCGTCAACGAGCCGGTCGAGCAGCCTCCGGCCGTCCCCGACCCGACGCCCGCGCCGGGCCGGTCCGAGCAGCTTCCGCTCAACTCCACCGGGCAGATCTACGAGCTGCCCGAGACCGGCCTGCTCAAGCCCGGCTCGATTCTCAAGACCCGGACCAAGGCCAACGACATCGTGGTCAACGCCCTTTCCGGGGTGCTGGACCAGTTCGACGTGGACGCCCAGGTCACCGGCTTCACCCGGGGCCCGACCGTCACCCGCTACGAGATCGAGCTCGGCCCGGCGGTCAAGGTCGAGAAGGTCACCGCGCTCACCAAGAACATCTCCTACGCGGTCAAGAGCCCCGATGTCCGGATCATCTCGCCGATCCCCGGCAAGTCCGCGATCGGGGTGGAGATCCCCAACGTCGACAAGGACATCGTCAGCCTCGGCGACGTGCTCCGCTCCCAGGTCGCCACCGGCGACCAGCACCCGATGCTGGTCGGTCTCGGCAAGGACGTCGAGGGCCGCACGGTCGTGGCGAACCTCGCCAAGATGACGCACATCCTGATCGCCGGCGCGACCGGCGCGGGCAAGTCGACCTGTATCAACGGCCTGATCACCTCGGTCCTGATGCGATCGACCCCCGACGAGGTCCGGATGATCCTGGTCGACCCCAAGCGGGTCGAGCTGACGATGTACGAGGGCATCCCGCACCTGATCACGCCGATCATCACCAACCCGAAGAAGGCCGCGGAGGCTCTCGGCTGGGTGGTGGGGGAGATGGACCGGCGGTACGACGACCTGGCCGCCTCGGGGTTCCGGCACATCGACGACTTCAACAAGGCCGTCCGGGCCGGGAAGCTGGTGGCCCCGCCGGGCAGCGAACGCGTCTACACCCCGTACCCGTACATGCTGGTGATCGTCGACGAGCTCGCCGATCTGATGATGGTGGCCCCGCGCGACGTGGAGGACCACGTCGTCCGGATCACCCAGCTGGCCCGCGCGGCCGGCATCCACCTGGTCCTGGCCACCCAGCGTCCCAGTGTCGACGTCGTCACCGGCCTGATCAAGGCCAACGTGCCGTCCCGGCTGGCGTTCGCCACCTCCAGCCTCGCCGACAGCCGGGTCATCCTGGACCAGCCCGGCGCGGAGAAGCTCGTCGGCCAGGGTGACGCCCTGTTCCTGCCGATGGGCGCGTCGAAACCGATGCGGCTGCAGAACGCCTACGTCTCCGAGAAGGAGATCGCCGCGATCGTCGCCCACTGCAAGGGGCAGATGGAGACGGTCTACGCCGACGACGTCGCGCCGGCGGCCGGGCCCAGGCGGGAGGCCGACGAGGAGATCGGCGACGACCTGCAACTGCTCGTCCAGGCGATCGAGCTGGTCGTGTCCACCCAGTTCGGCTCGACCTCGATGCTCCAGCGCAAGCTGAGGGTCGGTTTCGCCAAGGCCGGCCGGTTGATGGACCTGATGGAGAGCCGCAGCATCGTGGGCCCGAGCGAGGGATCCAAGGCCCGCGACGTCCTGATCAAGCCCGATGATCTCCCTGACGTTCTGTCACAGCTCGGCGGCTGAGTGTACGCGTGTTCACCAACTCGTGAGATCGGCGTACGGCGTTGCGTGTCTTCCAGGAAGATTGCTCTCCCTAGACTGGTAACGCTGAGCCCGTTACGGCGATGAAGCGTGCACGGGATGCATAAGGGAGGCCTGTATGAGCATTGGTGAGACCCTGGCGCAAGCGCGCCGAGACTCGGGACTCACCCTGGCTCAGGTCAGCGAGAACACCCGGATCCGGGAAACGGTCATCCGCTGTATCGAAGCGGATGACTACTCGCTGTGCGGCGGCAACTTCTACGCGCGCGGCCACATTCGCAGCATCTGCCGTGCCATCGGCTTCGATCCCGAACCGCTGGTGCGGGACTACGACGACGCCCACGGCGGGGCCCCGGCGGCGATCTCGGTCGCGACCGCGTTCGAACCCGAGCGGCCCGTCCAGTTCCGGGAGCGGCGCTCGCCCAACTGGAGCGCCGCGATGGCCGCGGCGCTCGCCCTGGTCTTCGTGTACGGCGTCGTCCGGGTGTTCGGCGGCGGATCCAGCCACCCGGCCGAACGGGTCAACCTCGCCGAGGCCCCGCCCGCCGCCACCCAGACCGCAGCGCCCAAGAAGCCCGAGCGCAAGGACGCCGTCGCGCTGGCCGGCAGGTCCGAGGTGACCGTCAGGCTCAAGGCGAGCCGATCCGCCTGGGTCCTGGTCAAGGACGCCAAGGGTAAGCAGCTGTACAGCGGCTTGATCTCCGTCGGTGACGTGAAGCAGTGGACGGCCAAGAAGGAGATCCTGGTGATCGTCGGCAGCGGCGCGCGGATGGCCTTCACGGTGAACGGCAGGGCGATCGGGACGCCGGGCAAGGCCGGAAAGGTGCTCAGGCTCACGTTCGGACCGGGCGATCCCGGGAAGAACTGACCGCCCGGCTGGCCCGGACTGCCGTCAGCGCCCACTACCGTTGTGGGTATGTCCTCACCCCGTACCGTCTCACTGGTGACTCTTGGCTGCGCGCGCAACGAGGTCGACTCGGAAGAGCTCGCCGCTCGGCTGGAGGCGTCGGGCTGGACGCTCACGGAGGGCGACGAGGCCGCCGACGTCGTCGTCGTGAACACCTGCGGCTTCATCGACGCCGCCAAGAAGGACTCGATCGACACCCTGCTGGCCGCGCACGACTCCGGGGCCAGGGTCGTCGCGGCGGGCTGCATGGCCGAACGGTACGGTGCGGAGCTGGCCGAGGCCCTTCCCGAGGCCAACTCGGTGATCAGTTTCGACGACTACGCCACGATCGGCGACCGGCTCGACGACGTGATGGCCGGCCGGACCCGCACGGCGCACACGCCGCGTGACCGCCGCACCCTGCTGCCGATCAGCCCGGTCGAGCGCAAGAAGGCGGCCGTGCACCTGCCCGGCCACGGCGGCGACCTGCCGTCCGGCCTCGCCCCGGCCTCCGGTCCCCGGGTGCTGCGCAAGCGCCTCGGCGGCGGCCCCGTCGCCCCGCTCAAGCTCGCCTCCGGCTGCGACCGGCGCTGCACGTTCTGCGCCATCCCGGCCTTCCGCGGGTCCTATGTGTCCCGGTCGCCCGAGGAGATCCTCGAGGAGGCCCGCTGGCTGGCCGCGCACGACGTCCGCGAGATCGTCCTGGTCAGCGAGAACTCCACCTCCTACGGCAAGGATCTCGGCGACCTGCGCGCCCTGGAGCAGCTGCTGCCGCGGCTCGCCGAGGTGCCGGGCATCGACGTCGTACGGGCCAGCTACCTGCAGCCCGCCGAGTTGCGCCCCGGCCTGATCGAGGTCCTCGCCAGGACGCCCGGTGTCGTCCCGTACTTCGATCTGTCCTTCCAGCACGCCTCCGGGCCCGTCCTGCGCCGGATGCGCCGGTTCGGCGACCGCGAGCGCTTCCTGGAGCTGCTCGGCCAGATCCGGACGCTCGCCCCCGAGGCCGGGGTCCGCTCCAACTTCATCGTCGGCTTCCCCGGCGAGACCCTCGACGACCTCGCCGAGCTCACCGCCTTCCTCGAAGCGGCCAGGCTCGACGCCATCGGCGTGTTCGGCTACTCCGACGAGGACGGCACCGAGGCGGCCGGGTTCGATGGCAAGGTCGACCCTGCCGAGGTGGCCCGGCGGCTCGCGGAGGTCTCCGCACTGGCCGAGGAGCTCACCGCCCAGCGCGCCGAGGAGCGGATCGGCTCCGTGGTCGAGGTCCTGGTCGAGGAGCAGCTCGAGGAGGACCTGTGGGAGGGCCGGGCCGCCCACCAGGCCCCCGAGGTCGACGGTCTGTTCACGGTGCGCGGCGCCGGCCTGAAGGCCGGTGACCTGGTCACCGCGCGGGTCCTGGACAGCGACGGTGTCGACCTGGTGGGTGAGCTGGTCGGCGACCTGGTCGGCGAGCTGGTGGCCGGTCCTTGACCAGGACGGAGGGTATTCGGCTGCCGGTCAGCCCGTGGAACGTCCCGAATGCCCTCACCGCCCTGCGACTCGTGCTGGTCCCGCCGTTCGTCTGGCTGATGCTCGTCCCCGACGGTGTCGGCTGGCGCAGGGCCGCCCTCGGCGTGTTCATCGTCGCCTCGTTCACCGACTGGCTGGACGGGCACCTGGCCCGCGCCTACGACCAGGGCACCAAGTTCGGCGAGATCGCCGACCCGATCGCCGACAAGGCCCTGACCGGGGCGGCGATGATCTGCCTGTCGGCCCTGGGCGAGCTGTGGTGGTGGGTGACGGTCCTGGTCCTCGCCCGCGAGGTCGGGATCACCATCCTGCGTTATCCGCTGGACCGCAGAGGTGCCGACATCTCGGCCGGGATGGCCGGGAAGGCCAAGACCGCACTGCAGATCTTCGCCCTGACCGTCTTCATCGCGCCCAAGGACAACACCCTGCCCTTCCTGGCGATGGGCGGCGCGGTCGTGGCGACGCTGTGGAGCGGCGCGATCGTCGTCCGGGAGGCCTGGCCGATCCTGCGGCGGCCCCCCGCCGGCGGTGATCCTCGCTAGGCTGACCGGATGCGAGTCGAACTGGTGACAGTCGGAGACGAACTGCTGATCGGTGACACCATCAACGGCAACGCCGCCTGGCTGGGGCAGGCGCTGACCCGGATCGGCGTGACGGTCGCGCGGAGCGTCGTCGTCGGTGACACGCTCGGCGAGATCACTTCCGCGATCACCACCGCCCTGGCCGCCGCGGACGCCGTGATCCTCACCGGCGGCCTGGGGCCGACCTATGACGACAGGACCAGGGACGCCCTGGCCGAACTGGCCGGCGTGCCGCTGGTCCGGGACGCCGGGATCGAGAAGGCGCTGCGCGACCGGGCCGACCGGTTCGGGGTGCCGCTGCGGCCGATGGCCCTGCGGATGGCCGACCTTCCCGAGGGCGCGGTGGTCCTGCCGAACCCGGCCGGGAGCGCGCCGGGGATGCGGATGGCCCACACCGGGGGAGTGATCTACGCTCTGCCGGGCGTGCCGTACGAGATGCAGGCGATCATGACTGAGACGGTTCTCGCCGAGCTGGACACCGGTTCCGCCCCCGCGGTGACCACCCTGCGGACCGCCGGGCTGTGGGAGTCGGTGATCGCGACCAGGCTCGCGCCGGTCGAGGCGACGGACGGGATCGCGATCGCCTATCTGCCCGACCCGGGTGAGGTGCGGATCCGGATCACGGCCGTGGACACGGCGGCTCTCGACAAGGCCGTCACGCACATCCGTCGGCTGCTCGGCCACACGGTCTACGGAACGGGCTCCGAGAGCCTCGTAGGCGTCGTACAGGCGCTACTCGAGCAACGCGGGCAGACCGTCGCGGTTGCCGAGAGCCTCACCGGCGGACTACTCGGGGCCGAACTCAGCACCCTTCCCGGGTCCTCCTCGACCTACCTGGGCGGGGTGACCGCTTATGCCACGCCGCTCAAGGCGCGGCTGCTGGGCGTGTCTGAGA
>JBDSTJ010000201.1:0-2791 GCA_039928335.1 Streptosporangiaceae bacterium
GATGATCGCACTGACGACCGTTCCCCGCTCTCCTGTCCGGACCGCCGCGGCCCGGACCCTGTTCGTGCGGGCCGTCGCCGCACTTCCCGTCCGGGTGGTCCTGCCCGACCGGGAGCTGGGACTCGGCGGGCCGCACATGCGGATTCTGCGGCCTCAGGCCTTCTTCGGCCGGCTCGGCGCCGAGGGACTGATCGGCTTCGGCGAGTCCTACATGGCCGGCGACTGGCAGGCCGACGACCTGGCCGGGCTGTTGACGGTGTTCGCCGACCGGGTCGGCACGCTGGTGCCGCCGAAGCTCCAGCGGCTCCGGCATCTGGCCCTGCGCAGGCAGCCCGAGGCCGAGCGGGGCGACCTCGAAGGGGCCCGCCGCAACGTGCAGCGGCACTATGACCTGTCCAACGACCTGTTCGCACTGTTCCTCGACGAGACCATGACCTATTCGGCGGCGCTGTTCCCCGAGGACCCGGCCGGGCGGCCGCTCGCCGCCGACCTGGTCGCCGCCGACCTGGTCACCGCCCAGCACCGCAAGATCGACCGGTTGCTGGACCTGACCGGGGTCGGGCCGGGCACGCACGTGCTGGAGATCGGCACCGGCTGGGGCGAGCTCGCGCTGCGGGCCGGGGCCCGCGGGGCCACCGTGCGGTCGGTCACCCTGTCCGCCGAGCAGCGCGCGCTCGCGGTGAAGCGGATCGCCGGTGCTGGGCTCACCGACCAGGTCACCGTGGACCTGTGCGACTACCGGGAGGTCACCGGGCAGTACGACGCGATCGTCAGCGTCGAGATGATCGAGGCCGTCGGAGAGCGTTACTGGCCGCGTTTCTTCGCCGCCATTGACGCGCTGCTGGCCCCCGGCGGCCGGGTCGGAATCCAGTCGATCACGATGCCGCACGACCGGCTCATGGCCTCCCGGAACACCCACACCTGGGTGCAGAAGTACATCTTCCCCGGCGGGCTCATCCCGTCGGTCCCGGCGCTGAGGACCAGCCTTTCGACGACGTCACTGCATCTGGCAGGCGGCTATTCCTTCGGTCTGCACTACGCGGAGACGCTCAAACTGTGGCGTGAGCGCTTCGACGCCGCGGACCTCGGCCCGCTCGGCTTCGACCATGTCTTCCGGCGCATGTGGGAGCTCTACCTGGCCTACTCCGAGGCGGGATTCCGCTCGGGCTACCTCGACGTCCAGCAGTTCCTCCTCACCCGCAGGACCTGACGGGGGCCGGTCAGCCGTCCCCGGGTTCGGCGGCCTCGGACTCGGGGAGCTGGGCCTGGGGGGTGCTGGACGCCGACTTCTCGGCGGTGCTCGTCGAAGGCGAGGGTGCGGTCGTCGGCTGGGACGGGGCCGTCACGGTGGGCTTGGGCGAGCCGCTGCTGGGCCGGACAGTGGGGCTGCCGCCGGTGGCGGGAATTTGGGACGGCCGGTTGCTCCGGCTCGTGGTCCCTTGGGGGGCAGCCGTCCGGGTGACCGTCGTCGGGACGGTGACCTCGACCCGCTGCCCGGGACCTTCGCCGGACCAGGGCTGGAAGGCGACCAGCGCGGCCGCGGCCACCACGGCGCCCGCGCCCATCCACAGGAACGGAGCCGTCCGGATCCAGGACCGGGAACGGGGCGGCGCGGGCCGGACCGGTGCGGTGACCAGGCCGGCGTGGGCGGAGGACTCCCAGAGCGTGGCGACCGCCATTTCGGCGGTGGGCTCACCCCGCGGGACGAGCAGGGACGCCAGCAGCGCCGAGGCCGTCGGCCGGAGCGCGGGGTCCTTCGACAGGGCCGTGTGGGCCAGGCTGCGCAACGGTTCGGTCAGCCCGGTGAGGTCGGGGGCCAGAGTCATCGTGCGCTCGGTCAGCGCGAGCGGGTCGCCCGGGCCGAACGGGTGCCTGCCGGTTCCCGCGTAGGCCACCAGCTGGCCCCAGCCGAAGATGTCCGAGGCGGTGACGGCCTGGCCGCCGCTGATGCGCTCGGGGGCGACCCAGCCGGGGCTGCCCATGAGCAGCCCGGTCTGGGTGAGGCCCCCGGCGGCGTCGAGCGGGCGGGCGATCCCGAAGTCGATCAGCCGCGGCCCCGACTCGTCGAGCAGGACGTTGGACGGCTTCACGTCCCGGTGGATGAAGCCGGCCGCGTGGATGGCGGCCAGCGCGTCGGCCATCCCGATGGCGACGGCGTGCAGGGCGTCGGGCTGGAGCGGGCCCCGCTGCTCGATCACCTCCGGCAGCGGCAGGCCCTCGATGAACTCGGTGACCAGGTAGGGCGGATGCTCGCGGCTGCCGTCGGCCAGGACCCGGGCGGTGCGCGGTGAGGTGATCTGGCGGGCACAGTCGGCCTCGGCCTCGAACCGCAGCCGCACGTCGTCGTTGCCGAGGTCCACCTGCCGCAGCGTCTTGATCGCGATCCACTCCCCCGATCCGGGGTCACGGGCGAGATAGACCACGCCCATGCCGCCGAAGCCCAGGCGTGCCAGGAACCGGTAGGGGCCCGCTCCCTGGGGATCGCCCAGGCCCAGCGGCGTTGCTCCCTCGGGTAGAGCGAGCATCTGTTCCTTCACGGCTGCACAGCCTTCCCGTCGACGACGATCTCCGACCCTCCCCTTCCCGATAGATCGGTCCTGATGCTCAGCCGAGGTTTCGTTCTGGGATCCGGGGCAGTGTTCGGACTGTGACGGGCGGCAACGGCCCGCCCGGCAGAGAGGCTCACCTCATGTACATCGGACTCAGCACCGTCGTCATCATCGCGATCATCGTGGTGGTCGTCCTGATGCTCCGCCGCTGACCAGGCTCATTTTCAGGAGCTGATCTCGGC
>JBDSTJ010000202.1:0-10492 GCA_039928335.1 Streptosporangiaceae bacterium
CCAGGACCAGGGTGCTTGCGGTGAGGTGGCCGGCGGCGCAGGACCGCCACACGCCGTCGCCGTGCAGCGCCAGATGGTCGAGGAAGGCCAGCCGCGCCTTCTCCTGGTCGGGATGGGGCGCGGCCCAGGCTCTGAGGACCTCGACGGCGTCGGCGTGCAGGGTCATGCGGCCGGTTCGGCCGGCGGCGGGGTGTCGTCGATGCTGGAGATGTCGAAGTCGAGCTCCGCGGGGTGCACGAAGCCCTCCGGGTCGTCCAGGTTCTCGGCGGTCGGCATCAGGTCGGGGTGCTCCCAGACCGAGTCCCGGCCGTCGATGCCCCGGGCGGCGGTCAGCGACTGCCACAGCGCGGTGGCCTCGCGGAGCCGGCGCGGCCGCAGCTCCAGCCCGACCAGGGCGGCGAAGGTGTGCTCGGCCGGTCCGCCGGTCGCGCGACGGCGTCGTACGGCCTCGGCCAGCCGGACCGAGCTCGGCAGCCGGTGGGCGGCCGAGGCGCCCACGACGGTGTCCACCCAGCCCTCGACCAGCGCAAGCGCGGTCTCCAGCCGGGTCAGCGCGGCCTTCTGCTCCGGGGTTTCCTCGGGCTGCAACTGGATCTCGCCGCCGCCGAGGGCCTCCTGCACGGCCTCGGGGTTGGTCAGGTCCAGGCCCGCGAGCTTCTCCTCCAGGCCGGACATGTCGACGTTGATGCCGCGGGCGTAGTCCTCCACGGCCGTGAGCAGCGCCGGGCGCAGCCACGGCACGTGCGCGAACAGGCGCTGGTGGGCGGCCTCGCGGAGCCCGAGATAGAGGCGGACCTCGTCCTCGGGGATCTCCAGGCCCGCACCGAACGCGGCCACCCCGGCGGGGATCAGCGCCCCGACGCCCTCAGGGGCCAGCGGCAGGCCGACATCCGCGGAACCCACGACCTCACGGGCGAGCGTGCCCAGGGCCTGGCCGGCCTGGTTGCCCACCATCGCGCCGGCCATCTGCTTGACCATCCCGATCAGCGGGCCGGCCATGGCGGCCATCTCCGGCGGGACGTCGCCGCCGCCGAGCATGCCACCCATCGCCTCGACCATGCGGCCCGCGATCGGGTCGACCAGCTTGGACCAGACCGGCAGGGTCTGCTCGACCCATTCGGAGCGGCTCCAGGCCTGCGGGGTGCGGATGCCGGCGGGCAGCGAGGTGCCCTCGTCCAGCCAGAGATCGGCGAGCTGCAGCGCTTCGATGACCTGTTTGCGCTCGGCGTCCACCACGGACGGGTCGCCGCCCTCGACCACCAGATGGCGGGCGATGTTCTTGGTCATGTCCCAGTTGAGCGGCCCGGCGCCGGCGTCGCCGCCGGTGCTGCTCAGCATGTCGGCGAACTGGTGCAGCATCGCGGCGAACTGCTGCATGTCGCCGCCCATTCCGGCGAACGGGTCGTTGCTCTTGCCGTCGTCGTCGCCCGGCTGGTTGAAGCCGAAAGGGGTGTCGCCCATCAGAATCGTCCTCTTGTCCTTGGAGGCGTACCCCCCAGCCCCCAGGGCTTCGCCCGGAAGAGCGGTGTGAGGCTGCGGGAACTGGCCATAACCTCAAGGTAGTCGGTCTCGCCGACATGCCGGGGTCTGGGAGGGGGTCGTTCGCCATCAGCACATCGGGAACTCATCCGGGACCCGTGGTCGCGATCACAGGAGCCGCGTCCGGGGTGGGAAAGGCGCTCACCGAGCGTCTCAGTGTCAGCGGCGCGGTGTCGAGGGTCGTGGCGCTCGACGAGGTCAGAGGGGACACACCGGGGGTCACCTGGCGGGTCGTGGACATCCGGGACCCGCTGCTCGCGGGCCGGCTCTCCGACGTGGACGTGATCGTCCATGTGGACGTGGACCGTTCGCCCGAGTCCGACCCCCGGGTCCGCCGCACCTACAATCTGCGCGGGGCGCAGACCGTGCTGGCCTCCGCGGCGGCGGCCAGGGTCGGCCGGGTCGTCCTGCTGTCGACGGCCGCGGTCTACGGCGCGTCCGCCGACAATCCGGTGCCGCTGCCCGAGACGTCGCGGATGGCCGCCGCACCCGACTCGAGCGTCGTCGGCGACTTCCTGGAGATCGAGGAGCACGCCGCCCAGCGGTTGCACCCCGGACTCGAGATCACGGTCGTCCGGCCGGCCGCTCTCACCGGGCCCGGCATCGACACGGTCGTGACCCGGCATTTCGAGGCCCCGCGCCTGCTGGCGGCCAAGGGTGTACCGCCGTGCTGGCAGTTCTGCCATGTCGACGACCTGGTGTCGGCTCTGGAGCTGGCCGCGACCGGGGAGGTGACCGGGACCGTCGCGGTGGGCTGCGACGGCTTCCTCGGCTCGGCCGAGGTCGAGGAGATCACCGGCAAGCGCACGTTCGAACTGCCCGCCTCGGTCACGTTCGGGACGGCCCAGCGTCTGCACCGGCTGGGGATCACCCCCGCGCCCGCCACCGACCTCTACTACGTGGTCTACCCGTGGGTCGTGGACTGCGCCAGGCTCCGGGCCGCCGGGTGGAAACCCGCCCATGACAACGCGTCCGCGCTCCAGGCTCTGCTCGCCGAATCCCTCGGCCGGCACGCCGTGGCCGGCCGCCGGGTCGGCGGCAAGGAGGCCACCATGGCCACCGCCGCGGGCGCGACCGTCGCCGTGATCGGCGCGGCCGCGGCGGTCAGAAGGGCCCGTAAGAAACGCCGGAACTGACCGCTGGGGTACTTTTCAGGGATGAGTGCGATCAAGCTGGCAGCAATCCGGGACGAGTCTCTGTCGGTCGACGAGGTCGTCCGGGCCGTCCAGGATCCGGCCGCGGGCGGGACCGCGTTCTTCATCGGGTCCGTGCGCGACCACGACCACGCCCGTGCGGTGAACCGGCTGTCCTACAGCTCCCACCCCACCGCTGAGGCTCAGCTCAGAGCCGTGATGGAGAAGGTGGCCGCGGAGGTGTCGGTGCACGCGCTCGCCGCCGTGCACCGAGTCGGCGACCTGGAGATCGGTGACCTCGCTGTGGTGGTCGCGGCCGCCGCCTCGCACCGGGGCGAGGCGTTCGAGGCCTGCCGCCGCCTCATCGACGACCTCAAACGGGAGGTCCCGATCTGGAAGCACCAGGAGTTCACCGACGGCGACGCCGAGTGGGTGGGAGCCTGCTGAGGAGCGCTCGGCGGAAGCCATAGGCTCTTGTGCCATGGTCATGTCTGAACTTCCGAAGCCGGCGGCTCCGGAGGAGCATGTGGGAACGCAGCGGCGGGCGGTCACGCTCGGCGTCGTGAGCGTCCTGGTCCTCGGTCTCGGCCTGGTCAGCACCCGGCTGGCGGTGCCGTACGTGGCGCTGAAGCCCGGCCCGACGATGAACACCATCGGTACGTCGGATGTGACCAAGAAGCCCCTGATCGAGATCACCGGGCACCCGGTCTATCCCGACGACGGGCACCTGAACTTCACCACGGTCGCCTACACCGGCGGACCCGAGCACCCCCTGGACCTCTACAGCGCGCTGCGCGACTGGCTGAACTCCGACACGGCCGTGGTCCCCGAGGAGACGATCTTCCCCAAGGGGGAGACCGTGAAGCAGGTCGAGGACGACAACACCCTGCAGATGGCCGACTCGCAGGAGACCGCGGTCGCCGCCGCACTCACCCAGCTCAAGCAGCCGATCTCGACGGTCTCGGCCGTGCAGACCGTGCAGAAGGACCTGCCGGCCGAGGAGAAGCTCAAACCCGGCGACGAGATCCTCGCGGTGGACGGGGTCAGATCCGACCGGACCGGCGGGATCACCGCCGAGATGAAGAAGCACAAGGCCGGCGACACCGTCACCCTGACCATCCGCAGGGACGGCAGGGAACAGGACGTCAAGCTGACGACCGTGGCCTCGCCCCAGGCGGGCGCCGAGTCCCGGCCGGTCATCGGGGTGGTCCTGCGCGACCACTACAAGTTCCCGTTCAGCGTGAAGATCAGCGTGGGGGACATCGGCGGCCCCAGTGCGGGACTGATGTTCTCGCTCGGGATCTACGACCTGCTGACGCCCGGCACGCTGACCGGCGGCAGGTTCATCGCCGGCACCGGCACGATCACCACCGAGGGCCAGGTCGGCCCGATCGGCGGGATCCAGCAGAAGATGATCGCGGCCCGGCGGGCCGGGGCGGCGGTGTTCCTGGTCCCGCCCGGCAACTGCGCCGAGGCCAAGGGCGCCGCGCCCGGCGGGCTCAAGCTGGTGAAGGCCGAGACCCTCGACAGCGCGGTGAAGGCCCTGGAGGCCGTCCACGCCAACGCAGGGGCCGTACTGCCCGGCTGTTAGGGGCCCGGCTGTCAGGGCCCGGGTGTCAGGGCCCGGCTGTCGGGGTTCGGCTGTCGGGGTTCGGCTGTCAGGGCTCGTCTGGAAGCAGCGTCCCGGACAGGGCCTCGGCCAGGTCGGGGACGAGGTCGGGAGCCGACAGCAACTCCTCGGGGTGCTTGCGGATGCGCAGGACCGCGTGCTGCGCGCCGTCGCGGAGCGCGCCCACCACGATCCGCACCTCGTCGTGTCTGGGGTGGGCGGCGGCCCACGCGACGGCGTCGCCGTCGGCCGGGATCTCGTCCTCGACCTCCGGCGGCAGCACGATCCGCACCAACTGCAGCGCGCAGCCCAGCACGCTGTCGGGCCACAGAATGCTCGCGAGGGTGTCGGAGATGTCACCGTCGGGCAGCTCGCCCTGGTCGACCGCGGTGATCGAACCGGGTTCCGCGGGACCGAGTTCGCTGGCCAGATCAGGCTCCTGGCGGAGCAGCTCGGCGGTGTCCACCAGCGCGAAGAGTTTGGGCGCCGCGTCCCAGCCCCCGGCTCCGACCTGCGCTTCGATACTGCGGACGACCTCTTCGAGCTTGCCTGCCGGGGGCTCGTTGAGGAAGACCAGGGATCCGTCGGGGTTGCTCATGTGACCATTCTTGCGTCGAATCCACAGTGCTGTGAGCCGGAACCTTCTCCGCAGTCGATAAGTTGCCTTGGGAGAGCAGGCGTGAAAACTCAGATCGGAGGGAAGCCTTGAGCTTCCGAACCCCTGGCATCGGACGGCGACTCACGGGCAGGACCAGGCTTCTGGTCCCCGTGCTGGCGACGCTGGCCGTGCTGATCATTTTGTTCTTCGTGTTCGCGGGGATCTGGACCGACCTGCTCTGGTACCGCTCGATCGGCGCCGGGTTCTCGGAGGTCTACTGGACCCAGTTCCGGACCAAGGCGCTGCTGTTCCTGGGCGGCGGACTGCTGATGGTCCTGGCGGTCGGCGCGAACCTGATCATCGCGTACCGGCTGCGGCCCGCCTACCGGCCGCTCTCGGTCGAGCAGCAGGGCCTGGAACGGTACCGGGCCGCGGTCGACCCGCACCGGCGGCTGATCGCCGTCGTGATGCTGGCCGGGCTCGTCCTGCTGACCGGCATGTCGGCGGCCGGGCAGACCGGCACCTGGCTGGCGTTCATGAACCGGACCCCCTTCGGCATCAAGGACCAGCAGTTCCACAAGGACATCTCGTTCTTCGTCTTCACCTACCCGTTCCTGCGGATGGTGCTGGGCTTCGTGTTCGGCATGGTGATCCTGTCGTTCCTGGTGTCCGTGGCGGTGCACTACCTGTACGGCGGGCTGCGCCTGCAGGGCCCCGGTGAGAAGGCCAGCCCGCCCGCGCGGGCCCACCTGTCGGTCCTCGTCGGACTGTTCATCCTGCTCAAGGCCATCGCCTACTGGTTCGACACCTGGGGCCTGGCGCAGTCCGAGCGGGGCCGGGTCACCGGCCCGTCCTACACCGACGTCAACGCGGTGCTCCCGGCCAAGATGATCCTCGCGGCGATCGCACTGATCTGCGCGCTGCTGTTCTTCGTCAACATCTGGCGGCGCGGCATGATGCTGCCGGGCGTCGGGTTCGGCCTGCTGGTCCTGTCGGCGATCCTGATCGGCGGCGTCTACCCGCTGCTGGTCCAGCAGTTCCAGGTGAAGCCCAACGAGATCGCCAAGGAAGCGCCGTACATCGACCGCAACATCAAGGCGACCCGCACCGCCTACGGGGTCGCCAACGTCCAGCCACAGGACTATTCGGCGTCGACGTCGCTGACGGACACGCAGGCCAAGAAGTACAAGGAGACCGTGCCGAACGTGCGGGTCGCCGATCCGGCCGTGCAGTCGCCCACGTTCCAGCAACTGCAGAGCCTCCGGCAGTTCTACGGGTTCTCCGACCCGCTCGACCTCGACCGGTACAAGGACGACAAGGGCGTCCTGCGGGACGCCGTCGTGGCGGTCCGCGAGCTGACCGGGACCGCGAGCAACGCCTCGGGCTGGGTCAACGAGCACCTGATCTACACCCACGGCTATGGCTTCGTGTCGGCGCTGGGCAACAAGGTCGACGTGAACGGGCAGCCGGACTTCACCCAGCTGAACATGCCGCAGACCTGCTCGGACGCGCTGGCCACCCCGCCGTCGCCATGCCAGCTCAAGATCGAGAGGCCGCAGATCTACTTCGGCGAGAAGTCGCCGGACTACTCCGTGGTCCGCACCACCCAGCAGGAGTTCGACCACCCGGACGAGAAGGAGGTCAAGAACTCCTACGACGGGGCCGGCGGGGTCAGCCTGGGCTCGACCTTCAACCGGCTGCTCTACTCGATGAAGTTCCAGGACCGCAACCTGCTGCTGTCCGGGGCGATCACCGACCGGTCGCGCATCCTGTACGACCGGGACCCCGCCAAGCGGGTCGAGAAGGCCGCCCCATGGCTGACGGTCGACCAGAACCCCTACCCGGTCGCGGCCGGCGGGCGGCTGGTGTGGGTCGTCGACGGGTACACCACCTCGGCCGGTTACCCCTACTCCCAGCGGATCAACTTCGGCGAGACCACGGCCGACAGCAACACCGAGCGCCCGTCCCTGGGCCGCCAGCGCGGCCTGGACCTCAACTACATGCGCAACTCGGTGAAGGCGACCGTGGACGCCTACGACGGCACGGTCACCCTCTACACCTGGGACGAGTCCGACCCGGTGCTGAAGACCTGGAAGAAGGCCTTCCCCGACACGGTCCAGGACAAGGCCGCGCTGCAGACGGCGTTCAAGGGCGAGCTGTTCCCGCACCTGCGCTACCCCGAGGACCTGTTCAAGGTGCAGCGCGGCATCCTGTCGAAGTACCACGTGACCGACGCCCAGGGTTTCTACGGCGGCCAGGACTACTGGCAGATCCCGAACGACCCGACGTCCAACAACGTGACCGAGCCGCCGTTCTACCTGACGGTCCAGATGCCGCAGCCGAAGGACCAGAAGGTCGCCCAGCCTCCGGGCTTCGCGCTGACCTCGACCTATGTGGCCAAGAGCAACAACAACCTGACGGCCTATCTGGCGGCCGACAGCGTCCCGACCAGTCCGACGTACGGGCAGATCAGACTGCTGAAGCTGCCGACGGACAAGGTCATCTGGGGTCCGGTCCAGGTCCAGAACGAGTTCAACAAGATCGTGTCTCAGGACCTGAAGCTGCTGGCCAACCAGAGCGCCCAGGTGGTGCCCGGCAACCTGCTGACCCTGCCCTTCGGTGACGGCTTCCTGTACGTCCAGTCGGTCTTCACCCAGTCGGCAGGCAGTGCGGCCGGCAACAACTCCGCCAAGATCCCGCTGCTCAAGAACGTGCTGGTGGCGTTCGGCGAGACCAGCGGCTACGGCACCACCTTTGAGGAGGCGCTCAACAAGGTGCTGGCTGGGGGAGGGACGGTGACACCGCCCACGGAGAACAAGCCGGACGAGCAGAAACCGGTGGCGACCAGTCCCACGGTCCAGGCCGCAGTGGACGCGGTGAACCAGGCCTACAAGGACGCCGAAACGGCCCTGAAGTCCGGCGACCTGACCAAGTACGCCGCGGCCCAGAAGACGCTCGGCGACGCGATCAAGAGGCTGGTGGAGGCGCAGAACGCGGCCCCCAAGGCCACCCCGTCGCCCACGCCCGGTTAACCGAATTGCGTTAGGACTGCTCGCACCCTAGAGTTACAGACATCACCGCAGAACATCGCGGAGACGGCGCGGGGTGGAGCAGTTCGGTAGCTCGCTGGGCTCATAACCCAGAGGTCGCAGGTTCAAATCCTGTCCCCGCTACCATGACAAAGGCCCGGAAACATTGTTTCCGGGCCTTTTGCTATTCTCCGACGATGCACAGGTCAGTCCCGGCCGCCATCGGCGTCGCCGCCCTCCTGACCATCGCGGTGGACCTGGCGGTGCTGGCTGGCGGCGGTCAGGCCGCCCAGCCGGCGGATCAGCAGTACTCCCACGAGGTCGCGCAGGTCCACACCAAGGCTGAGCCCCCCATCACGGTCGCGCCACTGGGTCGGCGGCACACCCCCAGCCTGTTGATCGCCGCCCGCGACGCCCTGCCCGCGGGTGCCATCGCCAAGGTCAGGAAGGCCAGGGGCGTCCAGAAGGTCGAGATCGTCGACGGTGCCAAGACCCAGATCGCCGGCCGCGAGGTCGGCCTGCTGGGCGTCGACCCCTCCACGTTCCGGAACTTCGCCCCCAAGGAGGTCGGCAAGCTCGACGAGCTCTGGCACAACGTGGCGAGCGGCGATGTGGTGATCTCCTTCGAGGGGACCCGGCTGGGCACGACCGTGTCGGCCGGGTCGCCGAGCAAGGGTGCCAGCGCCCGGGTGGGGGCCTTCGCCGGGATGGGTGTGCCCGGGGTCCAGGCCGTGGTCTCCCGCAGGCAGGCCGAGAAGCTCGGGCTCGCCCACGGCAACGCGATGATCGTCAGTGCGCCCAAGGCCGACCTGGCCAAACTCAAGAAGGCCCTCGGCAGGGTCCTGCCGGGCGCCGCCAGGATCTCGGTGCTCAAGGTGCGGGCCGCCGCGCCGGTCCAGGTCGCCCACACGGCCCGGTCACCGCTGAGCGGCACCGCGGGGTGCTCCCCGCACATGCAGGCCGTACGGAACGAGATCGACGCCCTGCTGGGGCCGTTCCCGGCGATCGGGTGCTACCGGGGCGGCGACCCGCAGGACCACGGGAGCGGGAACGCCTCGGACTTCATGGTGGCGGCCGGGACCGTCCCCGGCTCGTTCGGCAGGCAGCAGGGCGACCGGGCCGCGGCCTATGCGATCCAGAACTACGCGCGGCTGGGGATCAAGTACGTGATCTGGCAGCAGCACATCTGGAACCCCGGCGTGTGCCGGTGCTGGCGGCCGATGGGGGACCGGGGCAGCGTGACCCAGAACCACCTGGACCACGTGCACATCTCGGTGACGGGCTGATCGGCCGCTGGTCCCCTCACGGCGAGCATCAGCCACAGCAACCGCCGCCCGACGCCGAGGCGTCGGAGGTCACGAGGGGCAGGGAGGGCAGGCCTGCGCTGATCCCGGTGCCGAGGCCGACGGCAGGGTTGGAGGAGCAGACTCCGGTCGCGGGCAGCTCCAGCCGCACGTCGCGGGCGGCCTCCCAGTCACCGGCGAGTGCGGCGACGACGGATCGGGCCTGCTCGAAGCCGGTGGCGAGCAGGAACGTGGGTGCCCGCCCGTAGGACTTCACACCGATCGCGTAGTAGCCGGGCTCGGGGTGGGTGAGCTCGTCGACGCCGTGCGGCGGGACGGTGCCGCAGGAGTGCTGGTCGGGGTCGATCAGCGGAGCCAGGGCGGGGGTGGTGCCCATGATGGCGTCCAGCTCCAGGCGCAGCTCGGCGGCGAGGGAATGGTCGGGCCGGTAGCCGGTCGCCGTCACGATCCGGTCGACGACGACGCGCTGCTCGAGGCCGCGCGGGTCGCGGCTGACGACCTCGACACCGCCCAGAACGGGGGTATCGGCCAGCGGGCGGACCTCGTCGGCGAAGAACCCGGTCAGCAGAGTGATCTTCCCGGTGGTGACGAGCTGGTGGACGAGGGTGCCGAGGCGTCCGCGGGCCGGCAGCTCGTCGGCCTCACCGCCGCCGTAGGCGCGGGAGGCGTTCGCGCCGCGGATCGCCCACGTGACCCGGGTGCCGGGCTCGTTCTCGGCGAGCTCGGCCAGCGCGATGAGCGTGGTGGCGGCCGAGTGCCCGGCCCCTGCGACGAGAGTGTGCTTCCCGGCGAAGTCCGTGCGGTCGGCGCCGAGGACGTCGGGCAGGCAGTGGCTGATCCAGGCTGCGGCCGTGCACTCGCCGTCGGCGGGCAGTCCGGTCGCACCCAGCACGTTGGGCGTCCTCCAGTTGCCGGAGGCGTCGATGACCGCGCGGGCCAGGATCTTCTCGGCGGTGCCGTCGCCGTGCCGGACCCGGACGACGAACGGCGCGTTCTCGCGTCCGGCGCTGCGGACGCGGTCGTATCCGGCGCGGATGATCGCCTCGACCCGGGTCCCTACCCGTACGGTCGGAGCGATCTGCGGGAGTGCGGCGAGCGGTAGGAGGTAGTCCTGGACGAGTTCGGCACCGGTCGGCAGCCCGTCGGGGTCGGGTGCGATCCATCCCTCGGCGGTGAGCAGACGACGGGCGGCGGCGTCGGCGCAGTACCGCCATGGGCTGAACAGGCCGACGTGCCCCCACTCGCGGATCGAGGCGCCGACCTGGTCACCGGCCTCCAGG
>JBDSTJ010000203.1:0-7282 GCA_039928335.1 Streptosporangiaceae bacterium
TCGCCGCGGCGGACCCGCCGGCCGCCGATCTCGCAGTCGTGCACCGCCCAGCGGCCGATGAAGTTCTGGGTCGGGGTGTCCTTCCACAGCACCTCGTTGAGGGCCTGCGCGACACTGCTCCGGCCGCCCTGGAGGCTGACGGAGAACTGGTCGTCGATGAGCATCAGCCGCAGCGCGTTCCCGATCCAGTTGCCGGTCGGGGCCTGGGCGGCGGCCATCACGATGAGCAGATCGATGATGATCTCCTCCTCGGTGAGGCCCGCGGGATGGGCGATCAGCCGGGACGGCACGTCCGCGCCGGGACGCACCCGCTTGTCGGCCACCAGCTGATGCATCCGCGCGCCCAGCCGCCCGTAGGCCGCCGCCGCCTTCTCCGCGACGTCGAGTGAGTCCGCGACGTCCTGGATCAGGGCGGGTATGTCGGCCTCGGGCAGGCCGTACAGCTTGCCGATCACCTGGAGCGAGACGACGTTGGCGTACTGGGCCACCAGGTCGGCCTGGCCGTCCCCGGCGAAGGTGTCGATCAGCCGGTCGGCGACCTGCTCGCACAGTGCGGTCAGCTCGGTCCGGTCGATGATGTCCAGGGAGTCGGTGATCGCCCCGATCCGGCGCTGGTGGTCTGCGCCCTCGGTGAAGATGACCGTCGGCGACCACGCGACGTAGGGCATCAGCGGCCAGTCGGCCGGGACGTGGTCCCAGACGTTCCAGCGGCGGGAGTCCCGCGCGAACAGCTGGGGGTTGCTCGTGATGTGGTGCACCTCGCGGTAGCCGAGCACGAACCAGGCGGGCATGTCGCCGTCGAGCAGGACCGGCGCGACCGGGCCCAGCGTCCGGCGGATGTCCCGGTAGAGGCCGTCGGGGTCGTCCGCGATCGTCGGGCCGTACAGGCGCACGGCGTCGCCGTGGTCGGGATAGCCCTGCAGGGCGGGATGGGCGGCGTTCGTCACGAGGTGAGCTCCTGTGCCGGCGTTCGGTCGTAGAGTTGGGTGAGATGCCTGACCAGGGTGATCAGGACGGTCTTGCCGGAGTCGCGCTGCCGGGCGTCGCACTCGATCACCGGCACGCCCTCGGGCAGGTCCAGAGCGTCCCGGACCTGGTCGAGGGTGGGGGCTGAGCCGCCGAACCGGTTGACCGCGACCACGAACGGCATCTGGTGGTGTTCCAGCCGGTCGATGGCGTACCAGGAGTCGGTCAGCCGGCGGGTGTCGACCAGGACGACCGCGCCGAGGCTGCCGGCGAACAGCTGGTCCCACAGGAACCAGAACCGCTCCTGGCCGGGCGCCCCGAACAGGTAGAGCACCTGGTGCTCGTTGAGGGTGATCCGGCCGAAGTCGAAGGCGACCGTGGTGGTGCTCTTGTGCTGCACCCGGCTGAGGTCGTCGACCGCCGCGCCCGCCTGAGTCATGATCTCTTCGGTACTGAGCGGGCTGATCTCGCTGACCGAGCCGACCAGGGTGGTCTTGCCCACCCCGAAACCGCCGACGACCACGATCTTCAGACCCTCTTTGGCGGTCGTGCGCAGTGGCTGGCGGTCAGAGGTTCTGGAGTCCAAGGAGCACCTGCTTCAGGGTTTCAAGGTCGGGCCGTTGCGCGTCGGAACGCGCCGAGGCGGGATGGCGTACGGTGATGCGCCCCATGTCGAGCAGGTCCCGCAGGAGGATCCTGACGACGCTCACCGGCAGTCGCAGATCCGCGGAGATCTCCACCAGGGCCATCGGGGTCCGGCACATGCCCAGGATCCGGGCGTGCTCGGACTGCTGGCCGGGGCTGGGCTCGCACTCGCTCACGATCAGGGTGACGAGGTCGAGCCCGGTGTCGTCGGCCGTGCTGCGACCGCCGGTCACGACGTACAGGCGGTCGGGATCCTCGCGGTCCACCGGCCGCGGGTTCATGCGGTGTTGTGCCGGGCCCGGCGGGGCGCGGCGGTCAGGTACTGGCCCAACTGCTCCACCAGCTCGTTCATGTTGTGGCCGACCACGCCGACGTCTGCCTCGTCGGTGGCGATCACGGCCAGGTGCGCGCCCTCGCCGGCCGGCACGATCAGCAACAGGCCGCCGCGGAACTCCACCATCGCCTGCCCCGTCCCGATGACGTCGCCGAACTCGGCGGAGGCGCTGAGGGACAGGCTCTGGATGCCCGCCGCGATCGCGGCGAGCTGGTCGGCCCGGTCCTCGTCGAGGTCAGGAGTGAAGCACATCTTGAGTCCGTCCTTCGACAGCACGAGGACGTGGCGGATCCCGGGGGTCCGGCTCTGCAGGTTCTCCAGGAGCCAGTCGAGGTCTCTGTCTGTGGTCTTCGAGTCGATGATGCTCATCCGGCTGGCGGGGCGAATGTCCCTGGCGGGCGCGCCCCTGCCTCCTATCTCTTGTCCTGTGCTGCTGAGGCGTCTTATTCGGTGTCCGGCGCCGGCTGCCCGGACTCGGCCGAACGGCGGAAGGCTGCGAATTTCGCCCCGGTGGCGGCCCGGTCCGGCAGCGGCTGCTGGGTGCCGGTCTGCTGGGTACCGGTCTGCTGGGCACCGGTCTGCTGGGTGGGCCGCGAGGCGGCCGCGAGGGTCTCGCCCCGGCGACGGCGCGGCATCCCGGCCCAGTCACCGTCGAGCTCGGGCTCCACGGGGCCGGTGGTGGCCGTCCGGGCCACGGGGACCTGCACCGGCGGGAGCGGGGCCGGCTCCGGGCGCTGCTGGGTGATGAGCTGCCGCGGGATCATGACGACGACACCGGTACCGCCCCGCGAGGACGGCCGGAAGCTCACGGTCAGACCGTACTTGTCGGCGAGCCGCCCGACGACCGCGAGGCCCAGCCGGGTGCCCGACAGCGTGGTCAGGTCGAGGGGGCTGGAGACGAGCGTCTCGGCGCGGCTGCGCTCGCGCCGGCGCATGCCCAGGCCGCCGTCCTCGATCAGGATGACGGCGCCCGCGTCCTCCTCCTCCATGTACACGTGGACCTCGGTGCCGTGTGCGGAGAAGGTCGCGGCATTGTCCATCAGTTCGGCGATCGTGTGCATGACGCCCTCGGCGGCGTGCCCGACGACCGCGACGGTCCCGGTGGAGTGCAGGCGGACCCGGCGGTAGGCGTCGATCCGGCCCATCGCCCCGCGCAGGATGCTCTCCATCCTGATCGGCTTGGTCCAGCGCCGCCCGGACCGGCCGCCGCTGAGCAGCGCGATGCTGTCGGCGAGCCGGCCCATCTGGGAGATGCGGTGGTCGAGGTCGAGCAGGTCGGCGAAGACCTTGTCCTCGCTGTACCGGTTCTCCATGTCGCGGAGGTCGGCCAGCAGCCGCGTCGACTGGGCCTGGACCCGGGCCGCGGCGTTCGCGCAGGCGGTCATCGCGGCCATGCCCCGGCGCTCGGCGTTGCCGAGTTCCTCGGCGACCGCGAACAGCACCCGCTGCAGTCCCTCGTGGCTGGGCTGGGTCAGCTCGGCCAGGACGGTGTCGGCCGAGGCCCGGTCGGTGCGCATGCGCCGCACCAGGACCGGCAGGAGCTCGTCGACGAGCCGGTCGGCCTCCGCGGTGTTGGTGACGCAGGCGGCCGCGGCGGCGCTGCCGCGCTGCTCGGCCGCGCCCAACTCCCAGGCGGCCATGTGCAGCATCCGCTGCAGTCCGAGGCTGCCGGGCGGAACGACCTCGCCGAGCGCGGCCTCGGCCGACGCACCCTCGCGGATCAGGCGGACGAGGCGGGGCAGGGTCTCCTCGGCGGCCTGAGCCACCTCCTGCTCGAGGCGCTGGGCCTGCGCGGTGTCGTGCGCGGCCTGGCGGCCTAGGACCCGGACGGACTGGGCGAAGTAGACCGCGACGCCGACTGCGGCGCACAACAGCAGGACCGTGGCTCCACCACCCCAGGCCACCAGGGTGCGGGCGTCGTCGGGCGCGGAGTACATCGCCCCGAGCCAGGCCCCTCCGGCCAGAGCGACAGCGCCGAGCCAGACGAGCAGGGCGCGTTCCAGGGGCGATTGCGTGATCCGGAAGCGCGTGGATGCGTGTGCCGACATCAGTCAGGTCCTCGAGAGCGTTGGCGGTGGAGATCTCGACCCGTCGCGGCCCGACGGGGACGCTAGACAGAATGCCCCACATAAATCACACATGTGTGATTAATCGACCGGAAGATTCAGGTGTTGTCGCTCTCACGACAGAAGCCCCGCCGGGGCGGGGGCCTCCGATTCTGGACAGACAGTCTGTTCAGCGGATAGTTCCGACTCCGGGAATGAGGGGGAGGTCCAGTGCGGTCACCCACCCGGGTTCGAGGGAGTTCACCGCGTGCACCGCGTTGAGCGCGCGCATACCGGTCGCCAGACAGCCCGCGGTCGCCGCGTCCCGGCCGCTGCCGTCGGTGAACCGGAACGCGGTCTCCTGGGTGATCGACGGCGTGCCCTCGATCACGACCCGGTAGACGTCGTTCTGGTCACCCCGGGGCCAGTCGGGTGCGGCGTCCTGGCCGACCCGGTTGACGTGCTCCAGTTGGATCCGGGTCTCGCCGTGGTAGATGCCGTCGATGGTGAAGTGGATCGCCGCGACCTCGCCCGGGTTGATGGTGCCCTTGGCCGTCCTGATCGGCTTGTCGGTCACCCACTTGTCCCAGGTGGTGGTGATCTCGTCGAGCTCGATGCCGACGGCGTGCGCCATCATCGGGACCGTCGCGCCCCACGACATGACGAGAATGTCGGGGTGTTCGAGCAGCGCCCTGAACTCCGGCGGCTGGCCGATGCCCATCTCGTTCTCGTAGTCGCCCTCGTAGTTGACGTAGTCGAGGATCTCCAGCGCCTGGACGAGCCGCACCTCGCCGCACAGCCCCATCAGCGACATCGGGAACAGGTCGTTGGCGAAGCCCGGGTCGATCCCGGTGGTGAAGCACGACGAGCCGCCCTCGGCGCAGGCCTGGGTGATCGGCTCGATCCAGCTCGGCGGGTTCTGTTTCATCGACGGCCACACCCACGGGGTCATCGCGGTCGAGCACACGTCGATCCCGGCCCGCAGGAACGCCCCGATCACCCGGATGTTCTCGGCCGCGTGGGCGGCCGTCGGACCGTAGTGCACCAGGGCGTCGGGGGCGAGGGCGATCAGGGCGTCGAGATCGTCGGTGGCGATGACGCCGGTCGGGTCGAGGCCGCAGATCTCGCCCGCGTCCCTGCCGACCTTGTCCGGGTTGCTCACCCCGACGCCGACCAGCTCGAACTCGGGATGGGGGATGATCTCGGCGATCACCAGCCGGCCGACGAAGCCGGTTCCCCAGACAACCACGCGCTTGGGCATGCGGGCCACGTCCTAACTCATCATCTCGCCGGCGTTCACCAGCAGGTGCTGCCCGGTGACGGCCTTGGCGTGGTCGGAGGCGAAGAACATCGCGACGTCCGCGACCTCGCCGTCCTCGGTCATCCGGCGGAGCGGGAACTCCCCGGCGATGTCGTGGAGCGCTTCGGCCCGGCCGACGCCCTTCTCCTTGGCCTGCCAGTCGACGAGCATCTCCACCGGCGGGCCCCACATCCATGACGGGACGACCATGTTGCAGCGGATGTTGAACTCGCCGAGCTCGTGGGCCAGGTAGTACGCCGTGGTCAGCAGCGCGCCCTTGGAGGCCGCGTAACCGGCCTGGGGCAGCGCGGGCTTGAACATCGACTGCGAGCCGATCAGCACGATCGAGCCGCCGCCGGCCTCCTTCATCGCGGTGGCGACCGGACGGATCAGCGTCAGCGCCCCGATCACGTTGGTCTCATAGGCGTCCCGCCAGTTCTGGAACTTCAGGTCCCACAGCCCGCCCCAGGCGTTCTCGTGGGCGGCGACCTGGATGAGCGCGTCGACCGAGCCGAACCGCTCCTTCGCCGCCTCGACCAGGGCCGTGCAGGCCGCCTCGTCGGTGATGTCGGCGACGACCGCGGCGAGTCGGTCGTCGCCGAGTTCGGCGGCGAGGGCGTCGAGGGTCGCCCGGGTACGCGCAGCCATGACGACGTTGGCGCCGTCGCGGAGCGCCGCCTCGACGCACTCGCGGCCGAGACCGCCGCCGACACCCGTGACCATGATGGTCTTTCCGTTGAGCATGCTGCCGCCGTCCGAGAATCCGTCATGAGAACGAAAGACTAGAATCAGCGTCCAGATTAGGGACGGGCCCTCGGTGCCGCAATACCCTGGGTCAGTCCAACATGAGCTCGGCCGCCCGGCTGATCTTGTAGTAGACGCCCGGCATGTCCAGCAGCCCGAGCATCCGGGACCGCAGGCCCTCGGCCAGGACCGCGCCCATCAGCCAGACGATGTCGGCCCGCTCGGCGGCCGGCAGGTCCGGCAGCGCCGCCGCGAACGCCTGGTTCTGGACCCGGACGAACTCCTGGTAGACCTCCGCCGCGCGCTCGTCCCGCGAACCCTCCAGCTGGGCCAGCACCTCATAGACCCGCGGCTCGCCCTCGAAGGCGCGGGCCGCCCGGCCGTAGACGGTCCTGACCCGCTCCAGGACCGTGGCCTCGTCCCGGTGCTGGATCCGGCCGCCGAAGCCCGAACTCCACTTGGTCAGCGCACAGGCGAACACGTGGTCCTTGGACCCGAAGTAGCGGTAGAGCGTGCCGAGCGCCACGCCGGCCTCGTCCGCGACGTCCCTGACCTGGATCTTCTCGTAGTCGACGGCGACCATCAGCCGCATCGCCGCGTCCACGATCCGCTCCCTGCGCTGCTCCTGCCCGCCCCGGAAGCCATCCTTGCCGGGCACCCGGCGGCCGGGTGCGGGTGTCGGTGCCGATGCCGATGCCGATGCCGGTGCCGATGCCGGTGCCGATGCCGATGCCGATGCAGTGCGGAGGGCGCTGTGGAAGGTGTTGCGCCCGGTGGTCGCGGTGACCTCTCCTGTGCCGAGGGCCGCGAAGACCGCCCCGGCCGCGCGGACCGACAGCCGGCCGCCCCTGCGGTTGAGGAACAGTGCGGGCTCGGTCCCGGCGTTCGGCCAGTTCCTGCGCTCGGCCAACCACCGGTCGAGCGGCTCGCGCAGCACCTCGGCCAGACACACCGGCAGGTCCAGCGCGACGATCTCGCCGATCCGCAGCCCGGTGTGCAGGGGCAGCAGCGCCAACAGCCGGTCGCGCGGGTGCGGGCACGCCTCGACCGTGCTCAACCAGGCGGCCCGGGCCTGGCCGGTGAGCACCCGGGGCTCGCTGGCGGGCGGGTCGTCCCTGGCCACCTCGGCCCGGCCGAGACCCAGCCGGACGAAGAAGTCGTCCAGCGCCGAGAGCGCGTTGTTGCTGTACCGGACCGACCGGGCCGGCACCGCCTCGTGCAGCAGGTGGTGCCGGTAGGCCGCGGCCC
>JBDSTJ010000204.1:0-3509 GCA_039928335.1 Streptosporangiaceae bacterium
GGCCGAGGCCGCTCGCGGGTTGGCGCTTATCTCCGCAGTGCCCGGTTCCTCGGCTCCGTGGGTCAGCAGGCGGAGGTACGGCGCGTGCTCGGGTAGCGCTACTGGCAGCCCCTCCGGGGTGCTGTCATGGGCACCGAGCGCCAGCACCTGCTTGGTGAGGCGGTCCTCCAGGGAGTGGTAGCTCAGGACCGCGATCCGGCCGCCCACACGGAGGGCCTCGACGGCCTGCGGAAGCACGGACCTCAGGGCCCCGAGCTCGGCGTTGACCTCGATCCGCAGCGCCTGGAAGGTGCGCTTGGCGGGGTTGCCGCCGGTGCGGCGGGTCGCGGCCGGGATCGACTGCCGGACCAGGTCGGCGAGCCGCTGGGTGCCCGTGAAAGGCTCCCTGGCACGCTCCTTCACGATCGCGGAGACGACCCTGGGCGCGAACCGCTCCTCGCCGTACACCCGGAGGATGCGTACAAGGTCACCAGGTGGATAGGTGTTGACCACCTCGGCGGCGGTCAGACTCTGGGTGCGGTCCATGCGCATGTCCAGAGGAGCGTCATAGGAATAGGCGAATCCACGGTCGCGTTCGTCGAGCTGCGGAGAGGAGACACCAAGGTCGAAGAGGATCCCGTGAATACGTGCGATGCCGAGCCTGCCGAGGACCTCGGGCAGCTCGTCGTAGACGGCGTGCACCAGGTCGACGCGGTCGCCGAACCTCTCGAGCCGGCCGGCCGACCGCTCCAGGGCGGTCGTGTCCCGATCGAGACCGACGAGCCGGATCTCCGGAAAGGCCGCCAGCATCGCCTCGGCATGGCCGCCCATGCCGAGGGTCCCGTCGACGTAGACGGCTCCGGGCGCCCCCAGCGCCGGACCCAACGTCGACAGAACGCGCTCGAGGAGCACCGGAACGTGTCCGGGTCCTGCAACGTCTGTGTCCATCTTCTGTTTAACCCCCACTGCAGCCGACCGCTCGCGGCCAATCGGACGTGCGCCCCGCCCCCGCCGGCTCTCGCGCCAGCCAGGTCCCCAACCGCTGCCCTGAGGAAGGTCGCCTGGCACCGGGGAAGCTGCGCCAGCTGACTTGGAGAGCGGGTGGAGACCTGGCCGTGCGACGGCCTGACGACGAGACGAGGCAGAATCAGAGAATTCCTGGCAGCACCTCCTCCGAGATGTCGGAGAACTGCTCTTCTTCCTGTTCGAGATAGGTCTCCCAGGCTTGGGAGTCCCAGATCTCAAGCCGAGAGTTCGCGCCGATCACGACGCTGTCCCGGTCCAGCCCGGCATAGGCACGCAGGGCTGCGGGAATCGTGATCCGGCCGGATTTGTCGGGAGTCTCGTCGGAGGCACTGGCGAAGAAGACGCGGCTGTAGGCACGCACGGACTTCGCGGTGACCGGGGCCGTGGACAGCGCCTCGGTGATGCGCTCGAACTCTGCCATGGGGAAGACGTAGAGGCAGCGTTCCTGGCCCTTTGTGATCACCAGTCCCCCAGACAGTTCCTCCCGGTATTTCGCCGGCAGGAACAGTCGCCCTTTGTCGTCGAGGCGCAGTGGATGAGTGCCGAGGAACACCGGCCTCACCTCCACCATGTGGAGTCCCTTTCCCCCACAGCGCCCCACTGTACTCCACTCCTCCCCACCGTCAACTAGGAAAACACCGTGTCGCGACGCCTTCGGGACACTGAAAGACCAGGTCAACGGCGGTGGGGAGAAGTGGGGCCCAACCAGGGTGCCCGCGAGTCGCGAGATGCCTCCTGCGAGCGCGAGGTTGACACCGTACTGTCGGTAACAGGGACAATCCGGATGGATGCCGCCTCAGCTCCGTCCGCCAGGCCGTACATTGGCCCATGCCGGGAACCAGGCGGGATTCCCGGTTGTACAGAACAGAACACGTCGTCGGGGCTGACCAGAACCCCGGTGTCGACGAGAACTCAGGGCGGAGACTTCGTGTCGGTGGGCGTGCAGGACGGCGCAGGATATGGACGGGGACTCGCCGGTGTGGCGGGAGCGGCGAGCAAGATCCGCACGGCGGTCGAGTCGGTCATCGAGGGCAAGCCCGAGGCCGTCCGGCTGGCCCTGACGGTCATGCTGGCCGAGGGGCACCTGCTGATCGAAGACGTCCCGGGCGTCGGCAAGACCATGCTGGCCAAGGCACT
This sequence comes from Streptosporangiaceae bacterium, assembly GCA_039928335.1. GTDB lineage: Bacteria > Actinomycetota > Actinomycetes > Streptosporangiales > Streptosporangiaceae > Actinocorallia. The sequence goes on from JBDSTJ010000204.1 coordinate 2,143, forward strand.
GGCCCGGTCCGTGGACGGAACCGTCCGCCGGGTCCAGTTCACCCCGGACCTGCTGCCCAGCGACATCACCGGGGTGAGCGCCTACAACCAGGAGCTCCGCGAGTTCGAGTTCATGCCCGGCCCGGTCTTCGCCAACATCCTGGTCGGCGACGAGATCAACCGTGCCTCGCCCAAGACCCAGTCGGCCCTGCTGGAGTGCATGGAGGAGCGGCAGGTCACCGTGGACGGGACGACCTACCCGCTGGACCGGCCCTTCATGGTCATCGCCACCCAGAACCCGATCGAGATGGAGGGCACCTACCCCCTCCCCGAGGCCCAGCGCGACCGGTTCACCGCGCGGATCTCCATGGGCTACCCCAGCCCGGCCGCAGAGCTGGCGATGCTCGACATGCACAGCCGCACCTCCCCGCTCGACGGGCTGAGCGCGGTCGCCAACGCCGAGGACGTGCGCCGGCTGATCGACCAGGTCCGCCAGGTGCACGTGGCACCCGCGGTCAAGCAGTACGCGGTCGACCTGGTCAACGCCACCCGCAACCATCCCGAGCTTCGGCTGGGTGCCTCCCCCCGGGCCACCCTGCACCTGGTCCGCGCCGGCCGCGCCCGCGCCGCCCTGGACGAACGCGACTACGTGCTCCCCGACGACCTGCAGGCCCTGGCCGGCCCGGTGCTGGCCCACCGCTTGCTGCCGACGGCCGAGGCCCAGGTGGAGCGCCGGATGCCCGAGCAGGTCGTCGCGGAGATCATCGCGCGGCTGCCCGTCCGGGGATGAACGGTCTCAAGGCGGCCTTCGCCGCGCTGACCACCCGGGGCAGATCGTTCGTCGCGGCCGGTCTGACGGCCGTGCTGTGCGCCTTCGCGCTCGGCGAGCAGGACCTGCTCCGCGCCGGGGTCCTGGTGCTGGTGCTGCCGTTGCTGGCCTCGTTCGCGGTCTCCCGCACCCGCTACCGACTGGCGTGCGCCCGCAGGCTCGGTCCGTCCCGGCTGCCGGTGGGCCACGAGGCGCGGGCCGACCTGCGGCTCGAGAACGTGTCGCGGATCCACGCGGGCCTGCTGCTGGTCGAGGACCGGGTGCCCTACACCCTCGGCGGCCGGGCCAGGTTCGTGCTCGACCGGATCGAGCCGCACGGCGCCCGTGAGCTCAGCTACCGGCTCCGGTCGGACGTACGCGGCCGGTTCAAGGTCGGGCCGCTGACCGTGCGGCTGGCCGACCCGTTCGGCCTGGTGGAGCTGGCCCGCTCGTTCAGCCTCACCGACACCCTCACCGTGACCCCGCTGATCGTGCCCCTGCCGGCCGGCCGGGTCCTCGGCGCGTGGAGCGGCGACGGCGAGAGCCGGGCCAGGACCGTCTCGACCGCCGGCGAGGACGA
>JBDSTJ010000205.1:0-2715 GCA_039928335.1 Streptosporangiaceae bacterium
TCTCGCCCCGGCCCAGCGCGGCGGCGTGGGCGGCCGCCGGGTCGGAGATCAGGAAGAGGTGGCGGGCATCGGGCCAGACGGTGGCGAGGCGCTGCCAGGCGGGCGCGGCGGACGGGACGTTGCCGACGACGACGTCCTTGCCGCTGCGCTCCAGCTCGTGGTGGAGCAGCCGGTCCCACAGCAGGTGCTCCAGCTCGGGGCGTTCCAGCCCGAGCGAGCCCATGACCGCCTCGGTGTACTCGCGGCTGGGCCGCACCTCCAGGGCCGGCAGGGTGAACCCGCGCGGGGACCTGACCATGGAGTGCCCGTCCAGCAGGATCTGGAGCGGGGCCGGGTCGGTGTAGGCCGAGGACATCAGGAAGATGGGGGACCCGACCAGGCGCGGTCCCAGCCGGTCCGGCACCGAGGCCTGCGACCTGGGGCTACCCGGCCCGAGCGCGACCGCGAGGTGCTCGGTCCTGCGCAGGATGGCCTTCTTCACTGCGATGCCGTGCCGTGTGCTGTGCATGCCCTCTGCTCCGGATCGCCCACCAGCTGATCATGGAACAGTAGCGACACCAGCGCCCACCGTGGTGGATTTTCTCCCAATGTTACCGAACCCTCATGCAACCCTTCGGGTGTTCAGGTGTCCGTGGGTGACAGCAGGCTGGTCAACAGGTCGTCGAGGCTGATCAGCCCGATGACGCCGCCCGTCTCCGCCCGAACCAGGCCCAGCTGACTGTGGTGCTCGCGCAGGATGCTGACGGCGTCGGCGATCGGGGTGTCCTGGGCCAGGACCGGCACCGGGTGGGCCGTCGCGCTCGCTTCGGGGGTCCGGCCGGCGGCGCGGGCGAGGTAGGCCTCACGTGCGTGGACCATGCCGGTCACGTCGCCGTTCTCCGCGCGCAGCAGGAGCCGGGTGTGCCCGGTCGCCACCGCCTTGTCGATCACGGTCTGCGGAAGCGCGTCGGGGCGGATCGAGGTCGCCTCCCCGATCGGGATGATCAGCTCGCCGAGTTTGGCCCGGGGCGCGCGCAGCGCCCGGCTGAGCACGTTCCGGTCGGCCTCCTCGATCAGGCCGAGCCGTCGGGACTCCTGCACCAGGTGCTGGAGCTGCTCGGGGGTACGGGAGATCGCGAAGGCGTCCCGGGGCCGGACCCCGGCCAGCCGCAACAGCGCGTTGGTGATCCAGTTGAGCGCCGTCAGCACCGGCCGGAACAGCTTGGTGAAGCCCCGGAACGGCAGTGCGAGCAGGGTCGCGGACCGTTCGGGGGCCGCGATGGCCCAGGACTTCGGGGCCATCTCGCCGATGACCATGTGCAGGAAGGTGATGAGCCCCAGCGCGATCACGAAGGAGACCACGTGTGAGACATTGCCGGACAGGCCGACCGCGTGGAACACCGGGGTCAGCAGCTCGGCGATCACCGGTTCGGAGACCATGCCCAGGCCCAGCGAGCAGATCGTGATGCCGAACTGGGCCCCGGCGAGCATCAGGGACAGCTCGCGGATCCCGGCGACGGCCGACGCGGCGGCGCGGCTGCCCTCGGCTGCGGCCTTCTCGAGCCGGGGCCGCTTGGCGGCGACCAGAGCGAACTCGGCGGCGACGAAGAACCCGTTGGCGACCAGCAGGAAGACGGTCAGGCCCATCCCGAAAGGCAGGCTCACCTGGGGTCCTCCGCGGCCACGGCGACCCGCAACCTGATCCGTTCCGGCACGTGATGGTCGATCGTCAGCACCTCGATGTCGATCTGCCCGTTCCCGTCGTCGAGCCGGACCACGTCACCGGGCTCGGCCAGCCGGCCGAGGCTCTGCAGGATCAGCCCACCTGCGGTGTCGTAGTCGCCTTCGGGCAGGTCCAGCCCGGTGGCCTGGCCGATCTCATCGATCCGCAGACCCGCGTCGGCGTGCCACCAGCCGTCCTCGTTGCGGGCGAGCGGCTCCTTCTGGTCGCTCTCGTCGGAGATCTCCCCGACCAGTTCCTCGGCCACGTCCTCCAGGGTCAGCAGGCCCGCGAACCCGCCGTACTCGTCGATCACGCAGGCGACCTCATCGCCCCAGACCTGCATCTGGGCGAACACGTCCGGCAGCGTCAGCAGCGCGGGGATCATCAGCGCCGGCCGGGCGAGAGAACCGACCAGGGCCTGCTCCTGCGCGCCGGGCGCGAGCGGCAGCAGTTCGCGGAGGCCGATGATGCCGATGATGTCGTCGACCCGGTCGCCGACCACCGGGTAGTGGGTGTGGCCGTGCCGGGCGATGATCTCGCCGAGTTCGGCGGCGGTGGCCGATGCCGGGACGGTGACGACGTCGATGCGCGGGACCATCGCCTCGGCGGCCTGGTGGTCGGAGAAGGCCAGGGCCCGCTCCAGCAGGTCCACATGGTCGTCGTTGAGATGCTGTTCGGACTCGCCGATGATGTGGCCGAGCTCCTCGAGGGTCGCGCCGTGGTGCAGTTCCTCGACCGGTTCGATGCCGACCGCGCGCAGCACCCGGTTGGCGGACGCGTCGAACATCCTGATCAGCGGAGCGGCGATCCTGAGGTAGGCCAGGGTCGAGGCGGCCAGCGCGCGAGCGAGCGTCTCGGGCTTGGCCAGGGCGAGGTTCTTGGGCAGCAGTTCGCCGAGGATCATCTGAATGACGATCGCCAGGATGAGGCCGACGGCCAGCGCGATCCCGTCGGCGGCCCCGGCCGGGACACCGACCGGTTCGAGCAGCGGCTCGATGAGCCCGGCGAGCGCG
>JBDSTJ010000206.1:0-4642 GCA_039928335.1 Streptosporangiaceae bacterium
TGCAGCGGCTGTTCGCCGAGTACGTCGGCGTCAGCCCCAAGTGGGTGCTGCGCCGGGCCCGCCTGCAGAAGGCCGCGACCCGTGCGGACCGGGGCGACACGATCGACTGGGCTGCCCTCGCGGCCGAACTCGGCTACGCCGACCAGGCCCACCTGGTCCGGGACTTCACCGCGACGGTAGGCCTGCCGCCTGCCCGCTACACCCGTTCCTAGCGGGTGCCGTCCGGCCGGGACGGTCAGAGCCAGATGGCGCGGATGCGGTAGTTCTCGTGCGTTCCGGAGATTTCGGCGATGCCCGGCGCGCCCTCGGCGGTCGTCACGCTGAGCCGGTACAGCCGGTGCTCGTCGGGGGACTGCCAGACCGACAGCACGGATCGTACGTGCATCCGGGAACCTCGCCAGGTGATCGCGGTGGGGGTCCCGGCGGACCCGGTCTCGGTATCGATGCTCTCATCGTAAAGGTGTGCCACGACGGAGAGCATAGCCGAACAAACTTTCGATCATGAGTCCTCGGGTGGCGTGTCGGAGACCATACGCCATGCTTGCCTGCATGAAGCTCCTCGCCGGACCGGCCGTCATCGTCGCACTCCTGCTCACCACGGGCTGCTTCGGTCAGAACCACCCGCCGGCGGACTCCGGCCTGGTCGCCGTCGTCGGGACCTCCGGCCCGGTCAAGGTCAAAGGCACGATCACCGCCACCAGGGACGGCAGGGAGGTCGCCGCCCGCGCCTTCACGGTGGGCGCGAGGTTCACGATGCTGCTGCCACCCGGTGCCTACGCCCTGTCGGCGACCGTCAGGGACCGGGCCTGCCCCGCCGCCGCCGCGAGCGTCCCCGACCACGCCTTCACCAAGATCGAGCTGGCCTGCGGCTAGTCACGCGCAGGCTTCGATGGCCTCGTCGAGGATCTCAGGCGCCGGCTCGTCGTCCTGCCAGCCGCCGGCCTTGAGAGCGTGCAGGAGGGGCAGCAGCCGGGAGTCGCCCAGGCAGGCCGCGGCCTCGACATAGAGGTTGCCGACCAGAGGATCGGCGAGCGCCTGCTCCAGTACCGGCAGGACCCGGGCGTCGCGTCGGGCGGCCAGGGCCACCGCGGCCTCGCCCGCCACGTCATCGCCGTCGTCCTCGAGCAGGCCGAAGAAGGCGTCCCTGATCTCCTCGGTGTCGTTGTGCTCGCGCGCGCCCAGCGTCATCGTCGCCCAGTCCCGTACCCCCGGCTCGGGGTCCCGCATCAGCGCGAGCATCGTCCGCACCGCCGGGTCGGGCAGCGGATCCACGACGGCGGGGATGCCGCAGGCGACCTGCCAGCGGATCTCCGCGACCGGATCGCCGGCGAAGCGCAGCAGCGGCGACAGCACCCGTTCGTCGTCGCAGATCGTGCCGAGCGCGTGCGCGGCCGACCAGCGCACCTCCTCCTCGGCCGTGGCCAGGTCGAGGGCGTCGGCGGCCTCGACCAGCGGCTCCACATGCCAGCTGAACTCCAGGGCCTGGACGGCCAGCAGGTCGAAGCCGAGCGCCTGGACCTTGGCGTCCTCGGTCGCCCACCAGCCCCTGGCCTGAGCGATGATCTCTTCGGGGGTGTCGAAGGAGCCGAACAGCTGCCCGACCGCCGCGAAGTGCTCCTCATAGGAGTCGTCGTCCCAGTCGAAAAGGTCGCGTGATGTCGACATGGATCCCTCTGTCGGTGGATGGCGTAGGTACGTGGAGGGCGTGTACGTGGAGGGCGTCCTGTCAGTGGAGGGCGTCCTGGAGTCGGCCGATCGTGCCCTTGACCAGTTGCTCGGCCCGGGGGCGGTCCGCCGCCCGGGTGCTCAGGGAAAGGAAGATCTGCCCGTCGACCGTGACGGCCGCGAGCAGGCCGTTGGTCAGGGTACCCATGTTGACCGCCGCATGGACGGACTCGATCTGGAACTCGCCATGTCCCGTCGGGAAGGGCAGCCTGCCGAGATTGCTCAGGGTCAGTGACGATCCGGGTTTGCAGCTCACCCGCAGCAGGCGGCGCATCACGGTGTTCGGCACCAGGCCGGACAGCCGCAGCAGGCGCATGGCCCGGATCAGGCGTTCCGGCCGGGTCTGGTCGCGGAGGGTCTCCCTGAGCCGGCGCGCGGCCGTCCAGAAGTCCTGCTCGGCCGTGACGTCGACCCAGGTGAAGAACTCCGCCGCGTACTGGCCGAGGGCCCCCGACGGCAGTGCGGGCAGCAGCGGGCGGAGGTTCACCGGGGAGTACAGCTGCCGGGTCGTGATCCCGTCGAGCTCGGCGACGGCCAGCAGCGAGGCCATGCCGAGGGCCGCGTGCACGGTCGTCTGCTCGGTCCGGCAGCGCTCCTGGAGCAGCGCGCTCTCCGGTGCGCCGAACGCGGCCGTGACCAGGGCGAACCGGTCGGCGGACCGGTCGGCGGACTGGTCGGCGGGCCGGGGCCGGACCGGCCAGGCGGATCCCGCCTGCCTGAACGGCCGGAGCCGTTTGGGCCGGGGCATCGCCCGGACCAGGGCGTCCAGCGTCGGCGCCTCGACCACGGTCCTGGGCAGGAACGGGTCGGCGAGGTGCGCGACGACGTCACGGAGGACGAAGGCCATCCCGAGCCCGTCGGACACCAGGTGATGGGAGACCATCACCAGGTCGAAACCCGTCTCGGTCTCGATCATCACGAAGCGGGTCAGCGGACCGTCGAACGGCTCCTCGACCTCGCGCTCGACGACCGCGGTCCAGGGCCCCGGCACCACCCGGAACTCGGGCGGGGGCCCGTCGACCAGCAGCGCCTTCATCGGGCCGGCCGCCGAGACCCGGACGTTGAGCATCGCGTGGCGCTGCCGGACCGCGCCGATCGCCTCGCGGAGCCGGTCGGGGGAGCAACGGCCCCGGATGTGAGCGACGGCCGCCACCGTCACCGGGGACGACAGGCCCAGGGTCCACATGACCCGTTCGAGCGGAGTGAGACGTCGATGCACCGAAACCTCCTGTGTCCAGGGAGACCCTAGGGCACGTCAACGGCCTCTGGACCCGGGCAGCTCGGCGGCGAGGTCCCAGACCAGGTCCGCGACCATCGCCGCACGTTGTTCACGCAGGTAGAAGTGCCCGCCGGGGTAGCTGCGCGAGATCAGGTCGCGGCGGGTCAGGTCCGCCCACGCGGTCAGTTCGACCGGGTCGACGACCGGGTCCTGCTCCCCGCAGAACGTCGAGATCGGGCAGTCGAGCGTCCCGGCCGCCGGGTGGCGGTAACTGCTGTGGAAGATCACGTCCGCGCCCACGGCGGCCAGCGCGTGCGCTCTGACCTCGGGGTCGCCGAACGCGTCGGCCGCGTGCCCGTCCAGACGCAGGACGGTCCCTTCCAGGTCAGCCTGGAACATCTCCCGGACGGCCTGGCAGCGTGCGGCCAGGTGCGGGGCGGGGAACGCCGACACCCCCAGCAGGACCGGCGCGGGGCAGCCGGCCCGGCGCAGCGCGAGCGCGACCTGGGTCGCGAACGCACTGCCCGAACTGTGCCCGAACAGGGCGTACGGGCGGCTCGACGTCCGCAGCAGGTCCACGACCTCCTCGATCACACTGTCGGCGCTGGTCGCGGCCGGTTCGGCGGCCCGCTGCTCCCGGCCGGGCAGGGCCAGGGCGTACGGCTCGACGAACGGCGGCAGGTGCTCGGCCCACCCGGCGAACACCGAGGGTCCGCCGCCCCCGTGCGGGAAGCAGTAGAGGTTCACTTCGGCGTACGGCCGGTCGGCGAGGCGGAGCAGCAACGGGCTGGGAGCGAGAGTGGTCATGGCCCTTCCAGGGTGAGTGCGGTGCGCTCCAGCAGGTGCTCGCTGAGCACCGCCAGGGTGGGATGGGTCCAGACCACGGTCGCCGGGACGGCCACGGCCAGGTCGGCCTGGAGGCGACGGCGCAACCGCATCGCCGACAGCGAGTCGAAGCCCAGCGCGACCAGCGACGCCGCCGGATCGATGGGAGCGTCGAGGTCCAGGACACCCCGGATCCTGGCCGCGAGGTAGTCCCGCATGGCGGGCCGCCGCAACGCCTCGTCGAGCTGCTGCATCTCGGCTACGACCTGGCCGTGATCTGTCTCGTCCCGGTGTTCGGGACCGGCGACGGCCGCGAAGAACGACGACGATGCCAGCGACGGCGCGGGTTCGAACCAGTGACCCGGGTCGGCCGGGAACACGCCCATCGACGCCGGGGCGTCGGCACCGGCCGCCAGCAGCAGCCCGAGCGAGGCCAGCGCGTCCCGGGTCGACAGCGTCGCATAGCCGCGTTCACCGAGCCCGGTGGCGAGGCCGACCTCGCCCCACGCACCCCAGTTGACGCTCAGCGCCGGCAACCCGAGGCTGCGCCGCCACAGCGCGAACCCGTCCAGCCAGGCGTTCGCGGCGGCGTAGGCACCCAGCCCCATCGACCCGAACATCGCCGACCCGGAGGAGAACAGGACGAACCAGTCGAGCTCGCACCCCAGGGTCGCCTCGTGCAGCCGCACCGCCCCGGTGACCTTGGGCCGCCAGGTCCGGTCGATCTGCTCGGCGGACAGCTCGGTCAGTACGGCGTCGTCGACGACCGCCGCCGCATGGATGACGCCGCGCACGTCCCGTCCCGCGACCAGCCGTTCGGCCACGCCCGCCTCGGCGAGGTCACCGAGCACGACGTCGATCCGTGCCCCGGCG
>JBDSTJ010000207.1:0-4733 GCA_039928335.1 Streptosporangiaceae bacterium
ATGAGCATTGGCGTGGTCTATCCGAACATGCCGCATTCCGAGAAGAAGGAAGCCTACGCGGCCGACATCACCTACGGCACGAACAACGAGTTCGGCTTCGACTACCTGCGCGACAACATGGCGTGGACACTCGAGGAGTGCGTGCAGCGCGGCCACAACTTCGCGATCGTGGACGAGGTCGACTCGATCCTCATCGACGAGGCCCGCACGCCGCTGATCATCTCCGGCCCCGGTGAGCAGAACTCCCGCTGGTACGGCGAGTTCGCCAAGATCGTGCCGCGGCTGCGCAGGTCCGCGGACGCCGAGGCCGACGACGGTGACTACCAGGTCGACGAGAAGAAGCGCACCGTCGGCATTCTGGAGACCGGGGTCGAGAAGGTCGAGGACTGGCTCGGCATCGACAACCTCTACGACGCGGTCAACACCCCTCTCGTCGGTTTCCTCAACAACGCCCTCAAGGCCAAGGAGCTCTACAAGAAGGACAAGGACTACGTCGTCATGAACGGCGAAGTCCTGATCGTCGACGAGTTCACCGGCCGTATCCTGCACGGCCGCCGCTACAACGAGGGCATGCACCAGGCGATCGAGGCCAAGGAAGGCGTGGCGATCAAGGACGAGAACCAGACCCTCGCCACGATCACCCTGCAGAACTACTTCCGGCTGTATGACAAGCTCGGCGGCATGACCGGCACCGCGCAGACCGAGGCGTCGGAGTTCAACAAGATCTACAAGCTGGGTGTCATCCCGATCCCGACGAACCGGCCGATGCAGCGCAAGGACGTCGCCGACGTCGTCTACAAGACCGAGCAGGCCAAGTTCGAGGCCGTCGTCGAGGACATCTCCGAACGGCACGACAAGGGTCAGCCGGTCCTGGTCGGCACCACCTCGGTCGGCAAGTCCGAGACGCTGTCCAAGCTGCTCAAGCGCCGGGGCATCCCACACGAGGTCCTCAACGCCAAGCAGCACGAGCGGGAGTCCGCGATCATCGCGGAGGCCGGCCGCAAGGGCGCGGTCACCGTGGCCACCAACATGGCCGGCCGCGGTACCGACATCATGCTCGGCGGCAACCCCGAGTTCCGGGCCGACCTGGAGCTGCACGGCCGCGGCCTGTCGCCGCTGGAGACCCCGGAGGAGTACGAGGCCGCCTGGCCCGCCGCGCTGGAGAAGGCCAAGGACGCCGTCAAGGGCGAGCACGAGATCGTCGCCGACGCCGGCGGCCTGTACGTGCTGGGCACCGAGCGGCACGAGTCCCGCCGGATCGACAACCAGCTGCGCGGCCGCTCCGGCCGGCAGGGCGACCCGGGCGAGTCCCGGTTCTACCTGTCGCTCGAGGACGACCTGATGCGACTGTTCAACTCCGCGCGGGTCGAGGGCATCATGACCCGGCTGAACATCCCCGACGACGTGCCGATCGAGGCCAAGATCGTGTCCAACGCGATCAAGTCGGCCCAGCACCAGGTCGAGCAGCAGAACTTCGAGATCCGCAAGAACGTCCTCAAGTACGACGAGGTCCTCAACCGGCAGCGTCAGGTCATCTACTCCGAGCGCCGCAAGGTCCTCGAGGGTGCGGACCTGCACGAGCAGATCCGGCGCATGGTCGACGAGGTCGTCGACGGCTACGTGGCCGGCGCGACGTCCGAGGGGTTCGCGGAGGAGTGGGATCTCGACAAGCTGTGGAAGGCCTTCAAGCAGCTCTACCCGATCGGTGTCACCTCCGACCAGCTGATCGAGGACGCCGGGGGCGAGGTGTCCAACCTGGACGCCGAGTTCCTCGCCGACAAGATCCGCGAGGATGCCCAGGCGGCCTACGACAAGCGCGAGTCCGACCTCGGTGCGGAGGTCATGCGCGAGCTCGAACGGCGCGTGGTCCTGTCGGTGCTCGACCGCAAGTGGCGTGAGCACCTGTATGAGATGGACTACCTGCAGGAGGGCATCGGCCTGCGGGCGATGGCGCAGCGCGACCCGCTGGTGGAGTACCAGCGCGAGGGCTATGACATGTTCAGCGCCATGATGGAGGCGATCAAGGAGGAGTCGGTCGGCTACCTCTACCACCTCGAGGTCGAGGTCGAGGAGCAGCCCGCCGCCAGCGTGGGCGTCCAGCCCGTCGCGGTCGCCGCCTCCGCCCCGGTGCTGGAAAAGACCGAGGTCGGCAAGCTCGACTACTCCGGCCCGTCCGAGGACGGCGGCGTCGAGGTGCACAGCGAGGGCGCGGACGAGTACGTCAGCGCCTCCCGCAACGACCCCTGCCCCTGCGGCTCGGGCAAGAAGTACAAGCGCTGCCACGGTGGCCGCTCCTAGCCCACCTGAGGACAGGCGCCGGACGAGACACCTGACCTAGCGCCCCCGCGGTCCCTCGGTTTCCCGGGACCGCGGGGGCGTTCGTGCTCTGATCCGTCACGAGCTGCGCGCTTTCCTCACGGTCTGGTGAGGCGTTCGGTGGGTGTTCCTGATCCAGGACACCCCTCTCAGCGCGGACGTGCTCAGCACGGGACCGCCGATTCCAGGGCCGCGCAGCGCCAGCGTCCTCGGTGCAGGACCAGGCGGAGGGCCAGGGCCTGGGCCCGGCCGCTGGTCAGGACCGTGGCGCTGACCTCGGCGATGCCGTCAGTCGGCTGCTGGATGCGTCTGCTGCGGATCCGGGGCGGGCCGACGCGGGTGGGGACGGGCAGGTTGCGCTGCTCGTACAGGATCTGGGCGAGTTCCGCGGTGGCCTGCCGGGCGAGCTGCTGGAGTGCGCACCGCCCGGCGAGGACCTCGGCGGAGAGCAGGATGAGGCGGTCTGCTGCGGTCTCGAGGTGTTCGGTGGCCAGGCGCAGCGGCGCGGCCCTGCCCGGTCTCTCGCACGGGTACGGCTTGAGCGCGAGCGAGCCGTGCACCTGCGGGGCGTACGACGACTGCGATCCGTACAGCGGGGTGCCGTCCTCGACACAGCCGGGGGCGGGCACGAGACGCACGGGCAGTGAACGAGCCATGGATCCTCCTGTGGACGTGGCGGGGTTGCCGTCCTACAGGAGGGTCAGGAGGCCTCGTTTGATACCTCGGCCGCCGGTTTTCTTGCTGCCCTGCCGGGCGTCGGCAGATCGAGCCGGGGGATCAGGTAGCGGAACAGCCCGTAGTAGAGGAAGAAGTAGACGACGCCCAGCCCGATGATCAACGGAAGCTGCCGGGTGTTGGACTTCGATCCGTTGAGCAGCATGTCGATCAGCCCGGCCGAGAACCCGAAGCCGAGCTGGGCTCCGGCGGCGTTGAGCAGCGCCATCGACGTGGCGGTGAGCACGGCGTGCACGGAGTACAGCAGGGGTGAGGCGAAGACGAACGCGAACTCGATCGGCTCGGACACCCCGGTCACGAACGAGGTGACGGCCGCACCGGCCATCAGGGTGCCGATCCTGGCGCGCTGCTCGGGTTCGGCGGTCCGCCAGATGGCCAGGGCCGCGCCGGGCAGGCCGAACATCAGGACCGGGAAGAACCCGGCCAGGTAGCCGCCGGCGTGCGGGTCGCCGGCGAAGTAGCGCGGGATCTCGCCGTGCGTGCCCTCGAAGGAGCCAGAGCCGAACCAGACCAGCGAGTTGGGAATGTGGTGCAGTCCGAACGGCAGCAGGGCCCGGTTGACCAGTCCGTACAACCCGGCCCCGGCCCAGCCGAAGTCCGGCCACGCGCCCAGGGTCACCTGGGACAGGAGCGTTCCAACGGCGAGGCCCAGGAGCAGGCCCGCGAACGCCGACACCAGCGGGACGAACCGTCTTCCGCCGAAGAAGGCCAGCCAGGACGGCAGTTCGATGGCGTGGAACCGCTCGTACAGCAGGCCGGTGACCAGGCCCATGGCCATGCCGCCGAACACGCCGGCATGGTGGGTTCCGGCGAGGTCGAAGGCGACCCGGTCGAAGACGAGATAGCCGACCAGGGCGGCGAGCGCGGTGGTGCCGTCGGCTTTGCGGGCGAAGCCGATCGCGACCCCGACGGCGAACAGCAGCGGCAGGGCGTCGAACAGGGCCCGGCCGGCCGAGCGGAGCACGGGCACGTCGAGCAGGTCGGGCTGGCCGAGACGGAGCATCAGCACGGCCGCGGGCAGGACCGACACCGGCATCATCAGGCTGCGCCCGACCCGCTGCAGTACCGCGTTGATCACAGCAGCAGGTTAGCGGCGGCGCTCCAGCGCCGTGTGGAGTTGGTAACGATCAGCGCGATAGGTCGACTCGGTCAGCTCGGTGCAGATCCCGTCCTGGTAGGAGCGGCGGCGCAGCAGCAGTACCGCGCTGACCGGCGGCAGGCCGAGCAGGTCGGCGTCGCCCGGATCGGCGATACCCGCCTCGACGGTCTGCTCGCCGGCGTCGAACACGATCCCGTAGGTCCGCTCCAGCACCGCGTAGAGCGACTGACCGGCGAGCCGGATGTCGAGGAGGCCGGGCGCGAGCGTCGCCGGGATGTGGCAGCGCTCCAGCGCCATCGGGGTTCCGTCGGCGGTGCGGAGCCGTTCCAGCACGTGGACGTGGGCCCCGGGCTGGAGCTGCAGGCCGCGGGCGATGTGGACGGTGGCGGGGATGGTCCGGTGGCCGAGGTCGACCGCGCCGGGCCTCAGCCCGCGGGTGCGCATCTCCGCGGTGAACGAGGACGCCAGCCGGAGCGGCATGTCGATCTTGGGGCGGGACACGAAGGTGCCCTTGCCGGGGACCCGGTAGAGCCGTCCCTCGGTGACGAGCTGGTCGACGGCCTGCCGGACGGTCATCCGGGAC
>JBDSTJ010000208.1:0-2989 GCA_039928335.1 Streptosporangiaceae bacterium
GCGATCAGGAAGTCGTGCCCGCGGCACTTGATCCGGCCGATGCTGTTGACCGCCCAGCCGCTGCCCTGGAACCGCAGCGGGGTCCAGCCGTTCTTCAGCGCGACCCGCTCACCCGGCCGCGCCGCCGCGGTGATCCCCCAGCGCTGGGACGGCGTGACGGCGCTCATCAGCTGCAGCGCGTAGGTGCGGCTCAGGTCCGGCACCGGACTCTGGGCCAGAACCAGGGCGCTCAGCAGCTTGATCTGGTCGGCGGGGCAGGTGCGGGCCGCGCCCCACGCCTGCGGGTAGAGAAACGTGCAGGTCAGACCGAGCCTGGCGTTGGCGGCGGCCATCCCGCCGCCGTTGCCGATCACCCGGTAGAGCGTGTCGGCGGCCTGGTTGTCGCTCAGCCGGATCATGCGGTCGGTGAGCGCGCGTTCCTGCGGCGTGAGCTGTTTCCGGGTCATCAGCCGGGCGATCAGGATGTTGACCTTGGCGACGCTGGCGACCACGAAGCCCCGGTCGGCCTGGAACCCGAAGGTCGCCCCGGTCCGCACGTCCAGGACCATGATCGCCGCACGTCCGGTCCGGGCCGCCAGATAGCGGCTCACGGCGCTGGTCAGCGCCGGGTGCCGGGCGGGCGGGGACGTGGCGGACACCGCTGTGGGCAGCCGTTCGCGCACCGCCACCGCCCGCCCGGACAGCGTGTGCCCGGCCGGAGCCGTACAACCGGCGCCCGACAACGCGGTGATCAGCAGAAGACAGCCGAAGACCTGCCGCATGGTTCCTCCCGATCACAGACAACCGGAAGTAGCGCAGGCCGGGGTCGGAGCGGGCCAAGCTTGGCGGTGACGTGCCCGGAGGTTGGCGTGTACCGGCCTACGGATGCCTAGGCCCCTCCGATGCAGCCCTCGGGGCAGTGGGCGGTGTGCCTGGCCAGGTTGGAGGCGAGACTCCTGATGAGGGACTTCATGAACAGGTGGATGACCGGTCCGCTGCCGGGGATGCGGCTGTCGAAGCTGCTGGCCCAGTGGATCCGGGTGCCGCCGCCCTCGGGGGTGAGGGTCACGTCGGCGCGGTAGTCCCTGAGCGGGACGCCTGACAGCAGAACGTAGGAGTAAGCGTGCGGCCGGTCGTGGACCACGGTCTCCTCGCGGGCGGGCCAGATCCTGCGGATCGAGCCAACTCCGCCGCGGTCGGGGGCGGCCTCGCGCTCCTGCACCGCCTTGCCGGGGAACTTGCCCCACACGCCCCAGGCCTCGGCCTTGGCCAGGTGGTCGAAGACCAGCTCGGGGCTCGCCGTCGTGCTGGCGGTGGCTTCGACTTTGTACGGCACGGATCCTCCTCTTACGGGCAGATCCCCGCACCGTAGGGCAGTAAGTGACCCCGTACAAGCCGCCGGAACGCGGAAAAGTGTCAGTGGCGGACCGTAGACTCGACGGACGATGTCGACTGCAACCTCACACCCACTCCTTGACGGCCTCAACCCGCAGCAGCGGGCGGCCGTGGTCCACTCCGGCGGCCCCCTGCTGATCGTCGCGGGTGCGGGCTCGGGCAAGACCCGTGTCCTCACCCACCGCATCGCCTATCTGCTCGGCGAGCGCGGCGTCCACCCCGGCCAGATCCTCGCGATCACCTTCACCAACAAGGCCGCCGGTGAGATGAAGGAGCGCGTCGACTCGCTGGTCGGGCCCCGCTCCCGGGCGATGTGGGTGATGACCTTCCACTCCGCGTGCGTGCGGATCCTGCGCCGCGAGGCCTCCCGGCTCGGGTTCCCGTCCAGCTTCTCGATCTACGACCAGGCCGACTCGCAGCGGCTGATGGCCCTGGTCTGCCGGGAGCTCGACCTCGACCCCAAGCGCTACCCGCCCAAGTCGTTCTCGACCCAGGTGTCCAACCTCAAGAACGAGCTCATCGACTACGAGACCTACAAGTCCCGGGCGACGACGCACATGGACCAGACCCTGGCCGAGGCCTACGAGATGTACCAGGCGCGGCTGTCCCAGGCCGGCGCGATGGACTTCGACGACCTGATCATGACCACGGTCAACGTGCTCCAGATGTTCCCCGACGTGGCCGAGCACTACCGTCGCCGGTTCCGGCACGTGATGGTCGATGAGTACCAGGACACCAACCACGCGCAGTACGAGCTGGTCCGCGAGCTGACCGCCCCGGTCGAGGGACTCGGCGGGGCCGAACTGTGCGTGGTCGGTGACGCCGACCAGTCGATCTACGCCTTCCGGGGCGCGACGATCCGCAACATCCTCGAGTTCGAACGCGACTATCCCGACGCGACCACGATCCTGCTGGAGCAGAACTACCGCTCCACCCAGACGATCCTGTCGGCCGCCAACGCGGTCATCGAGCGCAACGACAACCGCAAGCCCAAGCGGCTCTGGTCCGACCAGGGCGAGGGCGAAAAGATCATCGGGTATGTCGCCGACAACGAGCACGACGAGGCCGCGTTCGTCGCCTCCTCGATCGACAAGCTCACCGACACCACCGACGTGATCCCCGGCGACGTGGCGATCTTCTACCGCACCAACGCGCAGTCCCGGGTGTTCGAAGAGGTCTTCATCCGGGTCGGCCTGCCCTACAAGGTCGTCGGCGGCGTGCGCTTCTATGAGCGCAAGGAGATCCGCGACCTCCTCGCCTACCTGCGGGTCCTGGCCAACCCCGAGGACACGGTGTCGCTGCGCCGCATCCTCAACGTGCCCAAGCGCGGCATCGGCGACCGCGCCGAGGCGTGCGTCGAAGCCCATGCCGCCCGCGAGCGCATCTCGTTCTGGCGGGCCCTGCGCACCCCCGCCGACGTGCCGGGCCTGGCCACCCGCTCGCTCAACCAGATCGCCGACTTCGTCAAGCTCCTCGACGAGCTGCGCGCCATGGTCGAGGCGCACTCGCCCGCCGAGATCGTCGAGGCAGTCCTGGTCAGGTCCGGTTACCTGGCCGAGCTCAAGGCGTCCAAGGACCCCCAGGACGAGACCCGCATCGAGAACCTCCAGGAACT
>JBDSTJ010000209.1:0-5105 GCA_039928335.1 Streptosporangiaceae bacterium
GCGACGGCCTGACGGGTGCCGACCGGAGAACGATTCTCAACCATGCGCGAGGCAATCCGCTCGCCCTGGTCGAGCTTCCGGTTATCTGGGGGTCGGCGGGGGCTGAGGTCCGGAGGGCGGTGTCGGCCATGGTGCCGTTGAGCACCCGCCTCGAGCGGGCCTTCGCAGCGCGGATCCAGGAGCTTCCCGCCGCCACTCGTGACGCGCTGCTGATCGCTGCGGTGAACGCCGAGGAGAGTCTCATCGAGGTACTCGCCGGAACGGCGATCCTGTCCGACTCACGCGTGACGACAGAGATCCTCGAGCCGGCGCAGCAGGCTCACCTCATCACCTACGACGAGGTGATAATCCGTTTCCGGCACCCTCTCATCCGTTCCGGCGTGCTGTACAGCGAGCCGCTGAGCCGGCGGCAGGCCGCGCACGCCGCGATGAACGATGTCCTGCTCTCCTACCCCTACCGGTGCGTGTGGCATCAGGCGCAGGCCGTCGACGGCCCCGACGACAACGTCGCGGACTTGCTTGAGGCCAGCCATCTCGAGAGCATCGCGCGCGGTTCCGTGGCGATCGCGGTGGCCGCATTGGAACGATCCGCTCAGCTGACCACCGATTCCCGGCGACGGGGGCGACGACTGCTGGTCGCCGCCCAACTCGCGTTCGCGTTGGGCGACAACGACCGGGTCAGTCGGCTGGTCGAGGCGGCCGAGGGGAACGACCTGTCGGACCTGGACCTCGCGCGGGCGGAATGGATGAGAGAGATCTTCAGCGAGGGCAAGCTCGGGGATTCCACCCGGATACTCGAGTTGTGCGAGTTCGCGGCCCGCTGCGCCGAGTCAGGCGAGCACGATCTGGCGCTCGATCTGCTGGCGGGCGCGTCGCTGCGCTCGTGGTGGGCGGTCGCCGATCCTGCAGCACGCGACCGCGTGATCACGGTCGCCGAGAGCCTGACCGGGCTGCAGGACAACCCGCTGTGCATCCGGGCGATAGCCGCCACCGAGCCACTGGTCAGGGGCAGGCAGACCGGACTGCGTCTCGCTGCGATCAACGCCGGGAGCGTGGCCGACGTAGACCAGCTGCGCGACCTGGGCATGGCGGCGCGCGCCGTCGGCGCCGAAGTGCTGGCGGCCGGCTTCCTTGACTCAGCCGAGTCCAAGCTGCGTGAGCAGGGAAAACTCGGCCTGCTGCCGCACGTTCTGACAGTGCAGGCAGCAGTGTGCCTCGATCTCGGCGACTGGCGTCGCACCGCGCACAGCCTCGAGGAGGCACACCGGCTCGCCGCCGAGACCAATCAGCCGAACTGGGAGTTCGGGGCTGCTGCGGTCGAGGCGATGTTCAATGGCCTGACCGGCAACACTGAGAAGGCGCTGCGGCGGGCCGAAGACCTGGAGCGCACCTTCTCCCAGCCGAAGTCCAACGTCTTCCGCTCGCTTGCGCTGATCGCCCGGGGGGCCGCCTACCTGTCCGCCGGGCAGCATGCCCCGGCCTACGCGGTGCTCGAGCCGCTACTCGACCCGTCCGATCCCCGCCATCACCCACGCGAGTCGTACAGCGCGATCATGCTACTCGCCGAGGCAGGCGCGGGCAGCGGGTCACGTGCGGCGGCCCGTGCCGTGGTCGCGCGGATGGAGATCCTGGCGGAGACGACGCAGTCACCGGTCATCGCCGTCCAGCTCCTCTATGCCCGGCCGGTACTGGCCGACGACGACGACGCCGAGCGGCTGTTCCGGCTCGGGTTGGCCCAGGACCTGACCCGCTGGCCGTGGCCGAGGGCCCGTATCCAGCTCGCCTATGGCGACTGGCTCCGGCGCAACCGGCGGCTGGCCGAGTCGCGGGAACCGTTGCGCTCGGCCCTGGCGACGTTCGACCTGATTGGCGCGACCGGCTGGGCGCGTCAGGCGCGGGTCGGCCTCAGGGCCGCTGGCGAGCGGGTCTCCGCGACGAGCGCCGCCCCCGCCGAGTCCCAGATGACGGCACAGGAGATGCAGATCGCGCGGCTCGCCGCAGAGGGGCTGTCCAACCGTGAGATCGGGCAGCGGCTCTACCTGTCACCTCGTACGGTCGGCTCCCATCTCTACCGGATCTTCCCCAAGCTGGGCATCAGGTCGCGTTCCCAGCTCAGCGCGCATCTGGGGGGGCCGTGAGTGTCTCGCGGTCGGGTGCGTACAGTCAGATGACAGAAGGCCCGGCGCGTCATCGGCCTTATCCTGAAGGTGAGCCAGGGCCGGGCCGGGCGCGGGGAGGTCAGATGAGCACTCCTGGCCTGATCGGCCGCGAGGCACCACTCGCTCTGTTGTCGGCTGCGATCACGACGGCCGGTGACCACAGCGATGCCTTCCTCCTGGTCGGGGAACGCGGGATCGGCAGGACCGCGTGCCTGCTGGCCGCGCAGGACCTCGCTCAGGCGGCGGGCCACCAGGTCGTCAGCACGGCGGGCAGCCAAGGCGAGACGGCCCTGCCGTTCGCCGGGCTGCACCGCCTCCTTCAACCGTTGTTCGCCCTGACCGATGCGCTGCCCCAGGTCCAGAGCTGCGCGCTGCTCACCGCCCTCGGCATGCAGGACGGCCCGCAGCCCACACTGTTCAACGTCTCGCTGGGGGCGCTCAGCCTGGTGAGCAAGGCCTCGGAGCATCGTCCGCTGCTGATGACCATAGATGATCTCCAGTGGCTCGACGAGATCAGCACTTCGGTGCTCACGTTCGTCGTGCGGCGGCTCGGGCATCGTCGGATCGTGACCCTCACCACGGCGTCGTGGGCGGAGGCCCCGCCCACCATCGCGGAGGTGTTCCGGGAGGTGCGCCTGGAGCGGCTGGACGAGACCGCCTCGGTCGCACTGCTCCGAAGCCGCGCTCCTGATCTCGACCCGGCCCGCCGGGACTGGGTGGTCGGTCAGGCGGTCGGCAATCCGCTGGCGCTCGTCGAACTCGCTGCGACACCGGCACCGCAGCGTGCGGATCCCTTCAGCTCGATCATTCCCATGAGCCCGGCCCTCGCCGGTGCGTTCGCGGATCACCTGCCGGAGCTGCCGAGGCTGAGCAGTGATGCCGTGCTCGTCGCCGCGCTGGCCTCCGACGGGAACATGCAGGAGATCCTCGCCGCGACGGCACTGCTGAGCGGCCAGGACGTGACGACCGCCGTTCTGGAGGTCCCCCAGGCTCTCGGCCTGCTCCGCTACGACGAGACCCGTGTCCATTTCGCCCATCCTCTGGTCCGGTCTGCGGTGGCGCAGAGCGAGTCCGTCAACCGCAGGCAGGCCGCGCACAGGGCGCTGGGTGAGACCATCGTCGTCAACTCCCATCGGCGGACCTGGCACCGGGCGAACGGCACGGCCGGACGTGACGATCGGATCGCCGCGGAACTCGAGCACAGCGGCTCGGTGAGCATCCGGTGCGGGGACACCGCCTTGGCGACCATGACCCTGGAACGGGCTGCCCAGCTGTCCACGAGGCCCGCCGAGCGGGGGCGCAGGCTGCTGCTCGCCGCGAGACAGGCCGCCGGCCTGGGATGGTTCGACACGGTCGACCGCCTGCTCGCGGCCGCGGAGAGCGATCAGCTGTCCGGCTTCGACCAGGTCCGGGCGGACCTGTTGCGGGACGGCCGTGACGACGTGGTCGTCGGCGACAGCGCCCGGGTTCTGCGCCTGTGCGCGACGGCTCGCCGCGCGGTCGCGGCCGGCGAGGATGATCTCGCCCTCGAGCTGGCGTACTCGGCTGGAATGCAGCATTTCTCGGCGCCGCTGGAGGCCCGCGCGGCCGCTGCGGTCACGGCGCTGGCCGGCAGCGTGGCACGCGACCGCACAGCGCCCCGCGCCCTCGCCGTGCTCGCCGTGGCGGACCCGGTACAGTACGGCCGAAAGATCATTTCGCTGCTGCCGGACCTGGACCGCGAGGCGTCCGGCGAAGCCCTGGGGGCGCTGGCGACCGCCGCCTGTGCGGTCGGCGACTACCAGCGCGGCTCGGAGTTCCTCGACCGAACCGAATCGGTGCTCAGGGGCCTTGGCCTCCAGGGGACACTGGCACCCGTTCTGCTGGCCGGGGTGGACGTCCGCCTTGAGATCGGTGACTGGGATCGGGCCACCGCCGCCCTGGCCGAGCTCGGCACGCTGACCGGCCGTGACCGTAGGGTTCGCCGTGCCGAGGTGACCGCAACAGCGGCCAAGGCCGCTGCCCTGCGCGGCGAGACCGCCGCCGCGCTCAGACTCGTCACCGAGACGCAGCACAACCCGGCGGTGCGCCGGGGGACCGCCACCCTGGCACGGGCTCAGATCGCACTCGGCATCGCCCATCTCTCGGCCGGAAGGTACCTTGACGCCTTCACCACGCTGATCTGCGTATTCGACCCGAAGGATCCAAGCCACCACTTCCACGAGCAGTTCAGCGCCGTCATGTACCTCGCCGAGGCCGCGTCCCGCAGCGGAAGCCAGGACGGGGCAGGTCCGGTGATCGAGCGGATGGAGCTGATGGCCCGGGAATCGGGCTCACCGCTGCTCCTGATCCACCTGCGGTATGCCCGGGCGGTGCTGGCGGCCGACGAGACCGCCGAGCAACTGTTCCTGGACTGCCTCGCCTCCGAGCTGGCGAGCTGGCCGTGGCCCCGAGCCCGGGTCCAGCTCGCCTACGGGCGCTGGCTGCGACGCCAGCGCCAGGTGAGACGGTCGCGCGGGCCACTGCAGTCCGCCCGTTCGGCCTTCGAGGCACTCGGAGCAGCGAGGTGGGCGCAGGAGGCGCTCGACGAACTCGCGGCGACTGGCCATCGCAGCGAGAACCCGCCTGCCTCGGTGCCCCTGTCGGCCCAGGAGCTGAAGATCGCGCGCTTGGCCGCTGAGGGACTGTCCAACGCCGAGATCGGCGAGCAGCTCGGTCTCTCCCCGCGCACCGTCGGTTCGCACCTCTACCGCATCTTCCCCAAGCTCAAGATCTCCGCTCGGGGTCAGCTCGCGGCTCATCTGCCGCAGGAGATCGGCAGAGGGGCCCTCTGACGGCACCCGACCGGTCGGCCTCACGACGGTGCGGCAGGGTGCGCCACCGGACCGCGAGGTCGGCGGCCGGCACGGGTCACGTGGCCGACCGCACCTCGTCCGGTCTCGCCGATGGGTCAGAGTCCCTGAGCGC
>JBDSTJ010000210.1:0-6116 GCA_039928335.1 Streptosporangiaceae bacterium
GGCCATGAACGCGCGGATGTCCTTGGGCAGGCAGCCGCCGCCGAAGCCCAGGCCGGGCCCGAGGAACTTCGCGCCGATCCGGTCGTCGTAGGACAGCGCCTGCGACAGTTTGGTCACGTCCGCGCCGGTGGCCTCGCAGACCTCGGCCATCGCGTTGATGAACGAGATCTTGGTGGCGAGGAAGGCGTTGGCGGCGACCTTGACCAGCTCGGCCGTCGGGAGGTCGGAGGTGAGGAACGGGACGCCCCCGGCGAGCTGCGCGGCGTACACCTCGCGCATGATCTTCTCGGGCCGTTCGCTCGCCGCGCCGAGCACGATCCGGTCGGGGTGCAGGGTGTCCTGGACGGCGTGGCCCTCGCGCAGGAACTCGGGGTTCCAGGCCAGTTGGGCGACCGGGGCCAGGGTGTACAGCAGCCCGGCCAGCCGGGCAGCGGT
Source organism: Streptosporangiaceae bacterium (assembly GCA_039928335.1). Taxonomy (GTDB): domain Bacteria; phylum Actinomycetota; class Actinomycetes; order Streptosporangiales; family Streptosporangiaceae; genus Actinocorallia. The sequence goes on from JBDSTJ010000210.1 coordinate 436, forward strand.
CCCCACCGGGACCGTGGACTTGCCGACGATCAGGCAGTCACGGGTCAGCAGCGGGGCCAGGGTAGTGATCGCGGCGTCGATGTAGGTCAGGTCCGCGGCGTACTCCCCGGCCTTCTGCGGGGTGCCGACGCACAGGAAGTGCACGTCGCCGAAGTCGGCGACCTCCTGGTAGGAGGTCGTGAAGCGCAGCCGTCCGTTGGCCAGGTTGCGCTGGAGCACCTGTTGGAGTTCTGGCTCGTAGAACGGCAGGTCCCCGGCGGCCAGGCGGGCGATCCGCGCGGCGTCGACGTCCAGCCCGAGCACTTCGAAGCCCAGCTCGGCCATGCACGCCGCGTGGGTGGCCCCCAGATAGCCGCAGCCGATCACCGTCAACCGTTGTCTAGCCACACCGAGTCTCCCGTCATCTTTTACTGGCCGGTAGCATTCGAGCCATGAGCCCTGACTTTCCCGCGTACGGTCCCTCCGAAGAGCACGAGCTGCTCCGCCAGACGGTCCGTGAGCTCGCCGACGCCAAAATCGCCCCGCATGCGGCGGAGGTCGATGAGAACGCCCGCTTCCCGCAGGAGGCCCTGGACGCGCTCGTCCAGAACGACCTGCACGCGGTGCACATCCCCGAGACCTACGGCGGCAACGGGGCCGACGCCCTCGCCACCGTGATCGTCATCGAGGAGGTCGCCCGCGCGTGCGGCTCCTCCTCGCTGATTCCGGCGGTCAACAAGCTCGGTACCGTTCCCGTACTCCTGTCGGGGTCCGAGGAACTGAAGAAAAGGTACCTGGCTCCGGTCGCCCGCGGCGAGGCAATGTTCTCCTACGCCCTCTCCGAGGCCGAAGCCGGCTCCGACGCGGCCGGTATGAAGACCCGCGCGGTCAGGGACGGCGAGCACTGGGTGCTCAACGGCGCCAAGATGTGGATCACCAACGCGGGCGTGTCGGAGTACTACACGGTGATGGCCGTGACCGACCCGGCAGCCGGCGCCCGCGGGATCTCCGCCTTCATCGTCGAGAAGTCCGACCCGGGCGTGTCGTTCGGCCCCAAGGAGAAGAAGCTCGGCATCAAGGGATCCCCCACCCGCCAGGTCATCCTGGACGACGTGCGGATCCCCGCCGACCGGATCATCGGCGCGGAGGGCACCGGCTTCAAGACCGCTCTCGCCACCCTCGACCACACCCGGATCACCATCGCCGCCCAGGCCCTCGGCCTGGCCCAGGGCGCGCTGGACTACGCCATCGGGTACGTCAAGGAGCGCAAGCAGTTCGGCAAGCCGATCTCGGATTTCCAGGGCGTCCAGTTCATGCTGGCCGACATGGCCATGCGCCTCGAAGGCGCCCGTCAGCTCACCTACCACGCCGCCGCCAAGTCCGAACGGGCCTTCCACGGCGAGACCATCCCCGACCTGACCTTCGTCTCGTCGGCCTGCAAGTGCCTCGCCTCCGACGTCGCCATGGACGTCACCACCGACGCCGTCCAGCTCCTCGGCGGCTACGGCTACACCAGCGACTTCCCGGTCGAGCGCATGATGCGCGACGCAAAGATCACCCAGATCTACGAGGGCACCAACCAGATCCAGCGCGTCGTCATGGCCCGCCAGATCCTCAAGTAGTCACGCGCGGCTCCTGCTCCGGCAGGGGCCGCCGGCCAAGGGCCGCCACTGCGCCCGGGATGTCGTCCACCACCAGGGCGTCCGCGCCGAGGAAGGATTCGACGTCCTCCCGCCTGGGGCACCAGACCATGACGTCGAGGCCTGCGGCGTGGGCCGTTTGCACGCACTGGGCGAAAGGGCGCTGGCGCGGGGTGGGGGCGCAGGAGCCCGTGTGGAGGGCCACCGCGTCCAGGCCGAGACCGGCGGCCGCGGCGATGGCGTGGCCGATGGGGAAACCGAGCCAGGTCAGCAGGCCCAGATGGACGCCGGTGTCCTTGAGCTGGAGGAGCAGCGCCGGGTCGAACGAGGTGACCATCAGGGGCCGCCTGGCGGCCTCCGCCCGGAGCAGCGGGGCCAGGACAGGGGCCGTACGGGGGTCCAGGGCGTCCTCGAGGATCGTCTTGACGTCGAGGTCCACCCCGATCTCGGGCGGCAGGGCCTCGAAGGCCGCCTCCAGCCGTACCAGGCCGTCGCCCCTGCCATCGGCCACGAAGGTGCCGTCGGGCAGGGCGGGGTCGTGGTGCAGGACCAGCCGGTCGTCCGCGGTGCGCTGGACGTCGAGCTCCACCCAGGTCGCGCCCAGGTCGGCCGCCCCCAGCAGCGACTCCAGGGTGTTCTCACCCGGACCGGAGCCGCAGCCGCGGTGGCCGATGATCGCCGGCTTCGCATTGAAGATCATTAACGTGCCTTTCCTCGCCTGCATCGGACAGCACCATGCCCAGCATGATCGATTCTTCGGGACCACTAAGCTCTACCGCGTGAGAAGTCCAGGTCAGATGCCAGTTGTCGGAATGGTCGGCGGCGGCCAGCTCGCCCGCATGACCCAGCAGGCGGCCATCGCCCTGGGAGTACGGCTGCGGGTGCTCAGCGCGGCACCGGAGGACTCCGCGGCGCTGGTCGTCTCTGACGTTCAGGTGGGCTCCCACGAGTCGCTCGAGGACCTGCTGTCCTTCGCCACGGGGTGTGACGTGATCACATGGGATCACGAGCATGTTCCGGCCGGGCACATCCGGGCCCTCGAAGCGGCCGGAGTCGTCTGCAGACCCGGGTCGGGGGCCCTGCTGCACGCCCAGGACAAGCTGGTGATGCGCGAGCGGCTGACCGCGATCGGCGCGCCGTGCCCGGCGTACGCCCGGGTCGACGGGATCGAGGACGTGGCGGCCTTCGGCGCGGCGCACGGCTGGCCGGTGGTGCTGAAGGCCACGACCGGCGGTTACGACGGCAGGGGCGTGTGGGTCTGCGCCGCGCTCGCCGAGGCCGAGGAGGTCGTCCGGTCCGGAACGGCCCTCCTGGTCGAGGAGCGGGTGGCGTTCCGGCGGGAGCTCGCGGCGCTGGTCGCCCGGTCCCCGCACGGGCAGGGCGCGGCCTACCCGGTCGTCGAGACCGTCCAGGAGGACGGGATCTGCGTCGAGGTGATCGCGCCGGCCCCGGGGCTGAGCGACGCCACCGCCGAGCGGGCGCAGCAGCTGGCCCTGGACATCGCCGAGAGGCTCGGCGTGGTCGGGCTGATGGCGGTGGAGCTGTTCGAGACCGAGCAGGGCGTGCTCGTCAACGAACTGGCGATGCGGCCGCACAACTCCGGGCACTGGACGATCGACGGAAGCCGGACCTCGCAGTTCGAGCAGCACCTGCGGGCGGTGCTCGACCTGCCGCTCGGCGCGGTCGATCCGAACGCCCGGTGGACGGTCATGGGCAACGTGCTCGGCGGCGACGACCCCGACGTGTACGACCGGTACGTCCATGTGATGGCCCACGACCCCGGCATGAAAGTCCATTTCTACGGCAAGGACGTCCGGCCCGGCCGGAAGATCGGGCATGTGAACGTGGCCGGCAACGACCTGGCCGACCTGCGGGCGCGCGCCGAGCACGCGGCCGACTTCCTGCGCGAGCCCCGACTCGTCTACCCCGAAGGATGATCATGCAAGTGGGCGTGGTGATGGGCAGCGACTCCGACTGGCCGGTCATGAGGGCCGCCACCGAAGCGCTGGCGGAGTTCGGGATCGCCTACGAGGCCGACGTGGTCTCGGCGCACCGGATGCCGCGCGACATGATCGCCTATGGCGAGCAGGCCGCCGGACGCGGACTCAAAGTGATCATCGCGGGGGCGGGCGGCGCGGCGCACCTGCCGGGGATGCTGGCGAGCGTCACCCCGCTGCCGGTGATCGGCGTCCCGGTTCCGTTGAAGTACCTGGACGGCATGGATTCACTGCTCTCGATCGTCCAGATGCCCGCCGGTGTCCCGGTCGCGACCGTGGCGGTGGGTGCGGCGCGTAATGCCGGCCTGCTGGCCGTACGGATCCTCGCCGCGGCCGATCCGGGCCTGCAGCAGAAGATGATCGAATTCCAGCAGGACCTGTACGAGCAGGCGAAGGCCAAGGGCGCCAGTCTCCGGAACCAGATTTCCGGCGGGTTAAGTTTGGTAGATCCTGGACTGTTCGGATGACCCGGCCGGGTAGGAAGGGGTCAGGGGGTTCTGACTCTGGCGCTGTGCCCGTGCACGTACTGTTGTCCTGCCCTGTCGTCTCAGAAAGGTCGGTCATGCTCGACTTCCGGAAGCGGCTCCGACGGGTCGCCCGTGAGCTGGCCAAGTTCGGGAGCGTCGGCGCGATCGCCTTCGTGATCAACTTCGGGCTCTTCAACCTGCTGCACGCCCAGGCCGGCGCGGGCCTGGGGCCGCTGACGGCCAACGGTCTCGCCACCGTCGTCGCCACGACCTTCGCCTACTTCGCCAACCGCTACTGGACGTTCCGGCACCGCGACCGGACCGGCCTGGGCCGCGAGTACGCCCTGTTCTTCGGGCTCAACGCCGTCGGACTGGTGATCACAGAGCTGTTCCTGGGCTTCGGGCACTATGTGCTCTCGATGACCGGGCCGCTGGCCACCAACGGTTTCCTGGTCGTCGGCACCGGGTTCGCCACTCTGTTCCGCTACTGGGCCTACCGCCGGTGGGTGTTCCTGGCCCCCGCACCGGCCGCCCCCGCCGCGGCTCCGCTGTTCGAGCCGGTGGTCCGGGCCACCGGCGCACACCCGGCCCTCGCCCGGAGCTCGGACCTCAAACGGGCCCGATGACCACGCGTTCCCCAGCCAGCCTTGCCTCTTCGCTGCGCCGCATGAAGATCGCGAACACCGCGGGCCTGGGTCGGACGAGCTCCAGCCGACCGCCGTCGACCGTCGCCAGCGACCGTGCCAGGTAGAGCCCCAGGCCGGTGCCGCCGCCGCCGCTCACACTCCGGTCAAAGATCTTACGTTGCAGTTCCTCGGGCACGCCGGGACCCTCGTCGCCCACCTCGACCACCACGGACTGCTTGCTGAGCTTGGTGTTGAGGGTGACCTGGCCGCCCCCGTGCACCAGGGAGTTGTCGAGCAGCGTCGCCAGGATCTGGGACAGGCAGTTCGGAGTCACCACGGCGACCAGACCCGGCTCGCCGGTGATCTGCAGGCTCCGCCCGTCCTTGGCGAAGATCGGCTCCCATTCCTCGATCTGCTGCTTGATGACCTCGTCGATCGGGGTCGGCACGGCCTGGCCGGTCCGGTCGTGTTTGGCACGGGCCAGCAGCTGCTCGACCACTGCTACCAGGCGCTCGGCCTGGGTCAGCGCGGCGTGCCCCTCCTCGCGGACGATGTCGGGATAGTCCGCGGCCTCGACCATCTCCTCCAGCCGCATAGACAGCGCGGTCAGCGGGGTCCTGAGCTGGTGGCTGGCGTCGGAGGCGAACTCGCGGCTGGCCGCGAGCAGGTCCGCGATCCGCACCGCGCTGCTGTCGAGCACCTCGGCGACCTGGTCGACCTCGGGGATCCCGTAGCGGCGCCGTCGCGGCCGCGCGTTGCCGGTGCCGAGCCGCTCCGCGGTCTCCGCGAGGTCCACCAGCGGCAGGGTGAGCCGACGGGCCAGGACCATGGCCATGGCGACCGCCACGGCGACGCCCAGCAGGACCAGACTGCCGATCAGCAGCATCTGGCGCAGCGCTTCGTCCCGGACGTCCTGGATCCGCTGGGACAGCCGGACGGTCATGTTGTCGCCGTTGTACTCCTGGGTCATCA
>JBDSTJ010000211.1:0-3065 GCA_039928335.1 Streptosporangiaceae bacterium
GACGACGAGCGAATCGAGATCGTCACAGGTCAGGAGGTGACCGGAATCCTTAGCCAGAAGGACAGCATTAGGGGCGTGGAGTTCCGGGAACGTACCACCGAAGCCACTACCGAACCGCTCACCGCCGACCTCGTCGTGGACGCCTCGGGGCGCGGGTCGAAGGCACCCGAGTGGCTGGCACGGCTCGGGCGGCCCTTCCCCAAGGAGACCAGGATCGACCCGCTGCTGGGATACGCCAGCCGCTACTACGCCATCCCCGACGGGTTCGACCCCGGCTGGAAGGTGCTCTATCTCCAGGCCGATCCGCCCGGCACCAAGCGGACCGGCGGGCTCTTCCCGCAGGAGGGCGGCCGCTGGATCTGCAGCCTCAGCGGCGCCGGCCGGGACTACCCGCCGACCTCGGAAGAGGGCTTCCTGGAGTACGCCAGGGGCCTGCGCAGCCCGGTCCTGTACGACGCCATCCGCGACGCGGAGCCGCTCAGCCCGATCACCTCGTTCCGGCGGACCGCCAACCACCGCAGGCACTATGAGAAGCTGCGCAGCCAGCCGGCGGGGTTCGTCGCGATCGGCGACTCCGTGTGCACCTTCAACCCGATCTACGGCCAGGGCATGAGCGTGGCCGCGCTCAGCGCGCTCGCCCTCGACCGGGCCCTGCGTGAGGACCGCGACATGCTGTGGTTCCACCGGCGTGCCGCGCGGGCGGCGTCGGGGGCCTGGCTGGTGGCCACCGGCGAGGACCGGCGCTACGCCGAGACCGAGGGACCGCCGGTACGGCTCGACACAAAGATCATCAACGCCTACGTCGACCGCGTCGTCCAGGCCGCCAACGTCGATCCGGTCGCCTGCCGGGCACTGCTCGACGTCCTGGCGCTCAAGCAGGGTCCCACCTCGCTGTTCCGCCCCGCGACCCTCGCCCGGGTTTTGGCCAACCGCAGGCACGCCAGTGCCGCGCCGACCGAACTGCCGGTCAGCCAACCGATCACCTGACCAGATGGCCCCGGAGCCAGGTGACACCGGCGAACGGCCCCGTAGGTTACGGTTCATTTCATGAGCGAGCGTGTGTATCCCCCCGTGATCTTTGCTGCCAAGACCATGTTCAGGGTCCTGGGCATGAAGTTCCGGATCGAGGGTTACGAGAACATCCCCAGGACCGGTGGGGCTGTCCTGTCCAGCAACCACGTGAGCTATCTCGACTTCATCTTCGCCGGCCTGGGCGCCAACCCGGCCAAGCGCCTGGTGCGCTTCATGGCGAAGAAGGAGGTGTTCGACAACAAGGTCGCCGGACCGCTGATGCGCGGCATGAAGCACATCCCGGTCGACCGCGACAACGGCGCCTCCTCCTACGTCGCGGCGCTCAAGGCGCTCAAGGGCGGCGAGATCGTCGGGGTGTTCGCCGAGGCGACGATCAGCCAGTCCTTCACCGTCAAGGACATCAAGAGCGGCGCGGTGCGGATGGCCGTGGCCGCGAACGTGCCGCTGATCCCGATGGCCGTCTGGGGCGGCCAGCGGCTGTGGACCAAGAACCGCCCCCGACGGATCTGGCAGCGCGGCGTGGACATCGTGATCCTCTGCGGCGAGCCGATCCACCCCAAGCGCGGCGACGACTACGAGAAGGTCACCGAGGAGCTCCGCGCGGCCATGCAGGAACTGGTCGACCGGGCCCAGCGCGACTATCCGAACGTCCCGGCCGGAGCCTGGTGGCAGCCGGCCCACCTCGGCGGCACCGCGCCGACCCCGGCGGAGGCCGCGGCGCTCGACGCCAAGGAGGCCGAGGACAAGGCCGCCCGCCGGGCCCTGCGCGAAGCCGAGCAGGCCAGGACGACCGAACCGGACAAAGAACACTGAATCCGGCCACTTTCCGGGATTGGCACTGGGTGACCCGGTCAGCGGTGAGAGATCCTTGACTCATGAGTGAGCGAAGGATCGAGACCCGCACCGTGCACGTCCCGGTGATCGAGCCCGTGGGCAGCAGGCCCCTGGACATGCCGATCTATCAGGGACATCTGTTCGCCTTCGACACCGCCGAGGAGATGGCGGCCGCGTTCGACGGCCCGGCCGCCGCACCGTTCTACAGCCGCCTGGGCAACCCGACGGTCCGCTCCTTCGAGGCCGCGATGGCCGATCTCGAAGGCGGCGTCGGGGCGCTCGCCACCGGTTCCGGAATGGGCGCGATCAACGCCGTGCTGCATGCCCTGCTGCGCACCGGCGACCATGTCGTCGCCCAGAGCTGCCTGTACGGCGGGACCTACGCCTCGTTCCAGACCCTCACCGAACGCTGGGGCATCGAGGTCACCTACGTCTCCGGCTCGTCCGCCGAGGAGGTCCGCGCGGCGATGCGTCCCCACACCACGCTGCTCTATCTGGAGACCATCGCGAACCCGACCACGCAGGTGGTCGACATCCCCGCCATGGTCGGGGCCGCGGGCCCGGGGGTGAAGGTCGTCGTCGACAACACCTTCGCCACCCCCCTGCTGTGCCGGCCGTTGGAGCACGGCGCTGACGTGGTCGTCCATTCGGCCACCAAGTACCTCTGCGGCCACGGCGACGTGCTCGCGGGCGTCGCGGTGTTCGCCTCGGCGGAGGTCCACCGCACCGTCTGGGAGGAGGCCGTCGAGCTCGGGGCCTCGCTCGACCCGTTCGCCGCCTATCTCCTGCTGCGCGGCCTGCAGACGCTGGCTCTGCGGGTCCCCCGGCACTGCGACAACGCGCTGTTCCTGGCCAAGGCCCTCGCCGCCCACCCTGCCGTCTCGGCTGTCCACTATCCGGCGCTGCCCGAGCATCCCGACTACGAGGTGGCCCAGCGCCTGCTGGGCGGCGGCGGCGGCGTGCTGTCCTTCGACCTGGTCGGCGGGCGTGAGGCCGGCCGCGGCTTCATCGAGTCGGTGAAGCTCGCCGCCCTGACGGCGTCACTGGGCGCTTCCAAGACCCTGGTCATCCACCCTGCGAGCACCTCGCACCGGATGTACTCCGCGGCGGCGCTGGCCGCTGCGGGCTTCACCGAGGGGACCGTGCGGATCGCCGTGGGCCTCGAACACCCCGACGATATCTGGGAGGACTTCCAGCAG
>JBDSTJ010000212.1:0-6351 GCA_039928335.1 Streptosporangiaceae bacterium
GGACCAGGAAGTTCCCCCGCCCGCCGACCCCGACACGCCCACCCGGCCGGGCTTGATCCAACCATTGCCCTCGGCACCTGGTCCGGGTGGGTCAGCGGAGACCGTCCCAGCGGCGGCGCTCACGGGAGCGGGGGTCCTGGACGACGAGGGTGCCGGGGGCGTCGAAGACCATGACCTTGCGGGTGTCGGTGTCGTAGGGGGCCCAGCCGGGGTCGCCGGTCGTGGCGAAGGCGACCCAGGCGTGGTGCATGGCGTTGGCGAGGTCCTGGGGCGGGTGGTGGCCGACCAGCTCGGTGCCGCCGCCCGAGACGAGGCTGTCGAAGACGAAGGGGAGTTCGAGTGCGTGGCAGGCGCCGAGCCCGTGCTGGTCGGAGGCCCAGGCGAACTCGTACATCCAGGTGTGGGCGGGTCGGGCCTCGGCCAGGCGGATGGCGGGGACCCGGAAGAAGAAGTCGGTGAGGACCTCGCACAGGATGTCGCCGGGCTCGCCCTGGCGGTAGACCTCGGCGACGGCGGGGTCGATGCCCATGGCGGCCATGAAACCGGCGGCGAGGTCCACGGTGAGCAGCTTGGTCAGGCCGGTGGGGGCCAGGAAGAGACGGAACTCCTCGGTGGTGGTGCCGGTGAGGACGGCGACGTCCCGGCCCGCGCCGGCCGCGATGGCGTCGATGGGGCGCCGGGTGAACAGGGTGCCGTCGAGGACGGGCATGAACGGCATGGCGTTGGCGACCGTGGTGGGTCCCCAGCGGGCGGGGTCGGGGATGCCGGCGATCTCCGTGGCGACCGCCGACTGGGCCGGTATGACGTCCCAGGGGTCGATGGCGGCCAGGCCGGCGGCGTCGGGGGTGACGCCGAGGCGACGGGCGATCTCGGTGGTGACCTTGAGTGCGTCCTCGGGGGCCTGGGCGATGTGGCCGGCGCCGCTCTGGGCGATGGCCCGGTGGAACAGGCCCAGGTCGAGGGAGAGCAGGGTGGTGACACTCATGCCGCCGGCGGACTCGCCGAAGACCGTCACGTTGCCGGGGTCGCCGCCGAAGGCCGCGATGTTGTCGCGGACCCATTGGAGGGCGGCGATCTGGTCGAGCAGGCCCCGGTTGTCGACCGCTCCGGGCAGGTGCGCGAAGCCCTCGACGCCCAGCCGGTAGTTGAGCGTCACGCAGACCACGCCGTCGCGGGCGAAGGTCGCGCCGTCGTAGACCTCGCGGCGGCCAGAGCCGTTGCGGAACGCCCCGCCGTGGATCCACACCATGACCGGGGCGGCCTGGGCCTCGACGGGAGCCCAGACGTTGAGGTTCAGGCACTCCTCGCCGGGGACGATCGTCTCGCCGAGGATGACGTCGAGCGGCGGCCGGTACGGGGCCATCGGCACGGTGGGACCGAACTCCCGGGCGTCCCGGACTCCGTCCCAGGGCCGCACGGGCTGCGGCGGCAGGAACCGGTTCCGGCCGAAGGGCGGGGCGGCGTAGGGGAGACCCAGGTAACGGGCGACGCCCCGCTCCGCCACTCCAACGATCTTGCCTTGCGCGATGCTCGCCATGATGTCCACGCTGCGAGGCTAGACGATCCACCTATATGTCCGGTATGTGTGGCCGCACAGGCTCAGCGGTCCTTGGGCGCGGGTCCGTACCGGGCCAGGACGAACGCCTCGATCACGCCGATGACCGAGTAGACGAGCAGCGAGGTCAGGGTGATCACGAGGACCGACGCCCAGAGGTCGTCGGACTCGAAGGTCGAGACGTCCTGGAGCATCTGGTAGCCCAGGCCCTTGCCGGTGGCGAGCCACTCGGCGAGCATCGCCCCGACGAACGCGCCGGGCGCGGAGATCCGGGCCGAGGAGAAGAACGACGGCAGCGCGCTCGGGATCATCACCTTGCGCAGCGTGGTGAGCGAGGTGCCGCCGTAGGCCCGGACCAGGTCCGCGGCCTGCGGGGACGCCGAGCGCAGCCCGAACACGATCGTGACGAGCGCCGGGAAGAACACGACCAGACCGGTGATCACGGTGGTGGCCATCAGGCCCCGGCCGAAGACGAGGGTGAGCAGCGGCGTCATCGCGATCAGCGGGACCGACCGTACGATCATCGCGACGGGCATGAACGACTGCTCGGCGGTCCGAGACAGCGCGAACACCATCGCGATCAGGGCTGCGGCGACCAGTCCGGAGACCAGGCCGAGACCGGCGTCGCGGACGGTGATCCCCAGGCCGTCGGCCACGAGCGACCGGTGATCGCCGGCCTCCTCCTGGGTGAACAGGTAGGCCCACACGTCCGTGGGGCTGCGGACGACCATCGGGTTGATCGAGAAGTACTCGATGAAGGCCAGCCAGGCGCCCAGGATCAGGGCGAAGGAGACGCCGACGGACGTGAGCGTCCCGGCGATCCGCTTGTAGATCATGATGAGGAACCTCCTGCCGAGGTCGACCGGGGCGCCCAGGGGGCCGTGAGGCGGGCCAGCAGCGCGACCGCGCCGAAGCCGAGACCCGCCAGCGCACCGGCGACGAGCGCAACGCCCCAGGTCCGCGAGGTCTCCAACTGCTGCTGGGCGACGACCATCGCCTGCCCGAGGCCCTGGTCGACGCGGCCGAGGAACTCGCCCAGGATCGCGCCGAGCACCGCGGACGGCGCGGCGATCATCAGGGCGGCGAACGTGCTCGGCAGGGCGGACATCAGCTGGACCCGGATGAGCTGCTGCCAGCGGCCGCCGCCGTAGGCCCGGATCAGCTCCAGGCTGGTCCGGTCGGCGGCCCGCAGGCCGGTCAGCACCCCGATCAGGGTCGTGAAGACGACGAGCAGCGCGGCCATGGCGACCATCGGAGTGTCGCCCTCGAGGACGATGGTGAGGATCGGCCCGACCGCGATGATCGGCAGGCAGTAGCTGGCGACGGCGACCTGGGTGATGACCCGTTCCAGCGGCGGCACCAGGATCACCACCATCGCCAGCGCGATCGCGATCAGGTTGCCCCACAGGAATCCGCGCAGTGCCTCCCAGCCGGTGCCCCGGATGTGCGGGCCGTAGAACGACCAGCCGTCCTTGAGAAGCTGGGAGACGACCTCGTTCGGGGCCGGCACGACCTTGGTCGTGCCGAAGACGGTGACGGCCAGGACCTCCCAGACCACCAGCACCCCGAGCGCGCCAAGCAGCCCGCTGGCCCACCGGCTCACACCGTCACCTCGGTGCCGAACAACAGCTCCGAGAGCTTGTCCTCATAGGCGTGGAACTCGGGCGTGCGGATCATGTCCGGGGTGCGCGGCCGGGGCAACTCGATCGGCACCTCGGCGATGACCTTGCCGGGCCGGGGGCTCATGACGGCCACGGTGTCCGACAGGAACACCGCCTCGGAGATCGCGTGGGTGACCAGCAGCGTGGTCGCCGCCCGCTCGGTCCAGATCCGCAGCAGTTCCAGGTTGAGGCGCTGGCGGGTCATGTCGTCGAGCGCGCCGAACGGCTCGTCGAGCAGCAGGACCTGCGGCTCGACGACGAGCGCGCGGGCGATCGCGACGCGCTGGCGCATCCCGCCGGACAGCTGCGCGGGACGGGCCTTCTCGAAACCCTCGAGCCCGACCAGCTTGACCAGGTCGCCGATCTGGCCGGGTGCCGCCTTGATCCCGGCGACCTCCAGCGGCAGCCGGATGTTGGTCTCGACCGACCGCCACGGCAGCAGGGCCGAGTCCTGGAAGGCGATGCCCAGGTGGTGGTTGTCGCGCGCGACCGACGGGGCCTCGCCGTGCAGCAGCGCCTCGCCGGCGGTGGGCTTGTCAAGACCGGCGAGGATCCGGAGCACGGTCGACTTACCGCAGCCGGACGGGCCGAGCAGCGACAGGAACGAGCCCTGCCCGGTCCGCAAGTCCACACCGTCCAGCGCGGTGACGGACTTGCGGCCCAGCTTGAACTCTTTCGTCAGCCCGGCCAGACAGATGCCGTCCTTTGAGAGCGGACTGGAGAGAGGGTCAGACAAGGCTCGGGTCCTCCTTGTAGACCTCGGCCAGCAGGGAGAGGTCGAAGATCTGCTCGGCCGTGACCTTGTGCCCGGCCAGCTCCAGCGTCTTGATGTTGGCCGCGATCAGCTCGGGCGTCATCGTGAACAGGCCGTTCTTCTTGGTCTCCTCGGTGCTGATGAGCAGGTTCTCGTCCTTGGACTCGAGGGTCTGCTCCTCGACGGTGAGGCCGAGGTCCTTGCCGTAGGTCTTGGCGGCGAGCGTGGCGCCCAGGACCGGGTCGGCGATGTTGTCCTTCCAGCCCCTGATCTCGGCGCGCAGGAAGGCCTTGAGCGCGGCCCTGCGCTCCTTGATGGTCTTGTCCGCGACCACGTAGACCTCGCTGACCAGCGGGTAGTTCTGGTCGGCGAACAGGAAGTGGGTGGTCTCGAAGCCCTTGAGCTTGAGCGTGTTCGGCTCGTTGGTCACGAAGCTCATCCAGCCGTCGACCGTGCCGGTGGTGAGGGGCAGCGGGTCGAACTGGACCGGAACCTTGGTGATCTTCTTCGGGTCGATGTTGTTGGCCTTGAGGAACGCCGCCCAGATCGCTTCGTTGGCGGCCTGCACGCCGATCTTCTTGCCGATCATGTCCTGGGCCGTCTTGATCGGCGTCTTGGCCATGGACATGATCGCGAACGGGTTCTTCTGGTACTGGGCTCCAATGATCTTGAGCCCGGCGCCCTTGAGGATCGCGGCCGCCGTGGTGTCCGGTGCGCTGATGCCCACCATCGCCTTGCCGGTCAGCACATCGGTCTCGGCGGGGGTCGCCGTCGGGCCGCCGGCGATCAGCTCGAACGAGCTGAACCCCTCGGCCTTGTAGTACCCCTTGCTGTCGGCGATGTAGGACCCGGCGAACTCGACGTTCTTGATCCACGAGAAGCGGATGCTGCCCGCGCCGATGGCCGCGTCGGTGGCGCCCGCTGCAGCCGGGGTCTTCTTGTCGTCATCGTCGCCACAGGCGGCCAGGAACGGCGCCGCCACCAGGAGGCCGGAGGCGAGCATGCCGCCACGCAGCAGAGTGCGGCGATCGAGGGGAGAGGTCACGGGGGCTCCAGTTCGGGGGTCTCGCTCAGGACGATCCAACGACGTTAGATACGGCCTGTTGCGCTGGGAGACACACCTGATTTCCCGCGTGTTACGCGGTGGTACCCCTTTTTACGACGTTGGTTCAGTCGAACAGAGCCCTCGTGACCAGCTCAGCGGCGCTCCTACGATCCTCCAAAGGGATCAGTCGCGGATCCGCGAGTCATACGATTTGCGCGCGTCGTGGTCGAACTCCAAGAAAATAGTGTCGAGTCCGTAGCGCTTGTTGGCCGCATCCTTGACCTTCTGCGGAAGGAGACCCGCGATCCGGACGTTCGCGGCGAACTTCTTGGGGATCACGACCTGGGGACGCGGCTTGGCGATCAGTCCCACGATGGCGTCGGCGATGTCGGAGGGCTCGCAGTTCTTCTGGCCCTTCGGCGACCGGGTGCCCGCGACCAGTTCGGTGTTGGTGAAGGACGGCAGCACCGCGCTGACGTGGACGCCGTGCTTCTTCACCTCGTCGCGTGCGGCCTCGGTGAACAGCACGACCGCCGCCTTGGAGGCGTTGTACAGGGCCAGGCCCGGCGTCGCCAGGACTCCGGCGAGCGAGGCGATGTTGATGACGTGGCCCTTGCCGAGCGGCACGAAGCGCTTGAGCGCGATCTTGGTGCCGAGCATCACGCCGTGCACGTTGATGTCGATGCAGCGGCGGGCGTCGGCGTCGGACTCCTCGAGCACCGATCCGATCGGCATGATGCCGGCGTTGTTGATGAGCACGTCGTACTCGCCAGCCTCGGCCAGGAACGCCTCGAAGGACTCCCGGGACGTGACGTCGAGCTTGAGGCCGCGCACGCCCAGCTTCTCGGCCGCCTCGGCGACGGCCGTCTCGTCGATGTCGCCGATGACGACGGTCGCGCCCTTGGCGAGCAGGGCTTGGGCGGTGGCATAGCCGATGCCGCGAGCGGCACCTGTGATAGCGACGATCATTTGAGACGCTCCAGTCTGACGGGAAGCCCGTCCTTGGGCACGGGCAGGGTGGACATGTCGAGCGGCCAGACGTAGTCGTCGGCCACGGTCCAGGAGAAACCGAGCAGCACCTGATGCAGGATCGCCTTGACCTGCATGCCTGCGAAGTGCAGGCCGATGCATTTGTGGACGCCGCCTCCGAACGGCTCCCACGCGTACTGGTGGATCTTGTCCTCGCGCCGCTCGGGGGCAAAGCGCTCGGGGTCGAAGGTCTCCGGCGACGGCCAGAACTCCGCCATGTAGTGGTTGGTGAACGTCGCGACGTTGACGATGGTCCCCCGGGGAATGTGAAAGCCGAGGACCTGGGTGTCCTTGACCGCCTCCCGAG
>JBDSTJ010000213.1:0-5093 GCA_039928335.1 Streptosporangiaceae bacterium
GACCCAGGATGGTCGCGTCGTCGCCGGCGATGGGCGCGTAGTTGGGGTTGTGCGGCAGGAGCCAGACGTGGCCGTCGCGCTTCTTGAACGTCTTCACGGTTGCCTCGCCGTCGATCATGGCGGCGACGATGTCGCCGTTGTCGGCGTCGGGCTGCTGCCGCACCACCACCCAGTCACCGTCGGTGATGGCCGCGTCGATCATCGAGTCGCCGACCACCTTGAGCAGATAGTGGGTGCCCTCACCGATCAGCTGCTTGGGCAGCGTGAACACGTCCTCGACGGCCTCCTCCGCCAGGATCGGGCCACCGGCCGCGATCCGCCCGACCAACGGCACGTACGCCGGCTGGGGGTGGGACTCGTCATAGACCGCCGCGGGGCGTGTGGGCCGCTCGCCACGAACCTCCACCGCGCGCGGGCGGTTGGGGTCGCGGCGCAGATAGCCCTTGCGCTGCAGTGTCCGCAGTTGGTGCGACACGCTGGACGTGCTGGTCAGCCCGACCGCCTCGCCGATCTCCCGCATTGAGGGTGGGTATCCCCGCCGCTGGACGGAGTCGCGGATGACCTCGAGCACCATGCGCTGGCGCTGGGTCAGGCCGCTCTCGTCCAGAGCTCCCTCAGGCGTGTCCGAGACCTTGCTCATGGGCGCCCTCGCCTCCTGTTCTCTCGTGTGTCCTGCTCACGTCTTGCTCGGTCTTGTTGCAGAACGTTATCGCGTTTCCGCTAAATGATCAAACAATTGTTCGAGATTGTTGTGGTGTTTCGCCGAGGCGATGCGGTAGAACCATCGTACAGTCGTTCTATCGAAATTGCATTCGAAGATCCAGGGAGGGGCTCCATGGGCCAGCCGCTACGACTGACCAGGCGAGGGAGGGTCGTGGTCGTGATGGCGGCCGCGGTCATGGCACTGGCCGTCCTGTGGGTGACCGCCGGCCGCGGCGCTTTCGCCGGTGGCCCCGAGCGCGCTCCGGAAGTGGTCGTGGTGGAATCCGGCGACGCTCTGTGGGACATCGCGGCCCGCGCCGAGCCCGAGGCCGACCCGCGCATCACCCTGCACCGCATCATGAAGCTCAACCGCCTCTCCGGTGTCCTCCTGGAGCCCGGCCAGCGCCTTGTCCTCCCGCGCTGACGCAGCGACACGCCGCACAAGTCCAATGTGACCAGCGTCTTGGCTGTGACTCGTGGTTTCGGCTTGCGTAGGTGGGGCGGGAGGCCTACGGTGAGACCACAACATCTAGTACTGACAAAGATGTAGTTCACCACAAGTTGTGTTCTTGTGGCGGTGTGTCGACCAGTGGTCTCCTCCGGGAACCCCGGTGTGCAAGGGCTTCCAGGCCTCCGCACCGTGACTGGCTCAAAGGTGGGAGACCCGTGCGGGAAGGGGGAGAGGGACGTGCACTGTCCGTTCTGCCGTAACCCCGACAGCCGGGTCATCGACAGCCGTTCCACCGAGGACGGGGCCGCCATCCGGCGGCGCCGGTCCTGCCCGGAGTGCGGCAAGAGATTCACCACCCAGGAGAGCGTGATCCAGATGGTGGCCAAGCGCAGCGGGGTCACCGAGCCGTTCTCCCGGGAGAAGATCATCGCCGGGGTGCGCCGAGCCTGTCAGGGCCGCCCGGTCGAGGAAGATGCGCTTGCCCTGCTCGGACAACGGGTCGAGGAGGCCATCCGGGCGACCGGAACCGCGGAGATCCAGGCTCACGAGATCGGACTGGCGATCCTGGGGCCCCTGCAGGAGCTCGACGAGGTCGCCTACCTCCGATTCGCCTCCGTCTACCGGGGCTTTGAGTCACTGGACGACTTCGAGAAAGAGATCGAATCCCTGCGGAAGACCGCCCCACCAGGCTGAGTCGGCAGGCTGAGTCAGGTGAGGAAGCCGGAGCGGCTGTCCGTAGTTGAACAAGGTAGGACGTCCTGGGCACAGCCCTCGGCGGTTATTCGTGGTGCGAACAGGCCCCGGCGGGTGGGCCTTTGAAGGGGGAAGTTGTCCATGACTGAGACGGTGAGCGGACGGTCATCGGAGCCGGCTCGACGCGGCGGCAAGGGGTCCAAGGGCCTGAAGATGGAGCGCATCTTCACCAAGCCCGGCATCCACCCCTACGACGAGATCAACTGGGAGCGCCGCGACGTCGTCATGACGAACTGGCGCGACGGTTCGGTCAACTTCGAGCAGCGCGGAGTAGAGTTCCCCGACTTCTGGTCGCTCAACGCGGCCAACATCGTCACGACCAAGTACTTCCGTGGCGCGGTCGGTCTCCCGCAGCGCGAGTGGAGCCTCAAGCAGCTCGTCGACCGGGTGGTCGACGTCTATCTGGCCACCGGCAGGGACAACGGGTACTTCGCCACCGACGAAGACGCCGAGATCTTCGAGTACGAGCTGAAGTACGCCCTGGTCCACCAGGTCTTCAGCTTCAACTCGCCGGTCTGGTTCAACGTTGGCACCGCCTCGCCCCAGCAGGTCTCGGCTTGTTTCATCCTCTCTGTGGACGACCAGATGGAGTCGATCCTGGAGTGGTACAAGGAAGAGGGCGTGATCTTCAAGGGCGGCTCCGGCTCCGGGGTCAACCTGTCGCGCATCCGTTCCAGCAAGGAACTGCTGTCCTCGGGCGGCACCGCCAGCGGCCCCGTGTCGTTCATGCGCGGCGCCGACGCCTCCGCCGGAACGATCAAGTCGGGCGGCGCCACCCGCCGGGCCGCCAAGATGGTCGTCCTGGACGTCGACCACCCCGACATCGCCGAGTTCATCGAGACCAAGGCACGTGAAGAGGACAAGATCCGGGCGCTCCGCGACGCCGGGTTCGACATGGACCTCGGCGGCAAGGACATCGTCAGCGTCCAGTACCAGAACGCCAACAACTCCGTCCGGGTGTCGGACGAGTTCATGCTCGCGGTCGAGGCCGGCGGCGACTTCGGCCTGCGCGGCCGGCTCAGCGGCGAGGTCATCGAGACCGTCAAGGCCAAGGACCTGTTCCGGCTGATGGCCAAGGCCGCCTGGGAGTGCGCCGACCCGGGCATCCAGTACGACGGCACGATCAACGACTGGCACACCTCGCCCGAGAGCGGCCGGATCACCGCGTCCAACCCGTGCAGCGAGTACCTGCACCTGGACAACTCCTCGTGCAACCTGGCCAGCATCAACCTGCTGAAGTTCCTGCGCGACGACAACACCTTCCGGGTCGAAGAGTTCACGAAGATGAGCGAGCTCGTCATCACCGCGATGGACATCTCCATCACCTTCGCGGACTTCCCGACCGAGAAGATCACCGAGACGACGCGGGCGTTCCGCCAGCTCGGCATCGGCTACGCCAACCTCGGCGCGTTGCTGATGGCCACCGGTCACGCCTATGACTCCGAGGGTGGCCGGTCCGTCGCCGCTGCCATCACCTCGCTGATGACCGGCACCGCCTACCGGCGCTCGGCCGAGCTCGCCGCGATCGTCGGACCCTATGAGGGCTACGCCCGCAACGCCGACGCGCACAAGCGCGTGATGCGCAAGCACGCCGCGGCCAACGACGAGGTCCGGTCGCTGGACGACATGGCCAAGCAGATCCACACCGCGGCCACCCGCGAATGGCTGCACTGCCTGAAGCTCGGCGACAAAAATGGGTACAGAAATGCCCAAAGCAGCCTATTGGCACCCACTGGGACCATCGGCCTCATGATGGACTGCGACACCACCGGCATCGAGCCCGACCTGGCGCTGAAGAAGTACAAGAAGCTTGTCGGCGGCGGCTCCATGGAGATCGTCAACCACACCGTCCCGCGCGCGCTCGACAAGCTCGGCTACCAGGCCGAGCAGGTCGAGGCGATCGTCGAGTACATCGCTGAACACGGGCACGTCATGGATGCGCCCGGCCTCAGGACCGAGCACTACGAGGTGTTCGACTGCGCGATGGGCGAGCGGTCCATCAGCCCGATGGGCCACGTCCGGATGATGGCGGCGGCCCAGCCGTTCCTGTCCGGCGCGATCAGCAAGACCGTGAACATGCCGACCGAGGCCACCATCGAGGACATCGAGAAGGTGTACTTCGAGGGCTGGAAGATGGGCCTCAAGGCGCTCGCGATCTACCGTGACAACTGCAAGGTCGGCCAGCCGCTGTCGATCGCCAAGAAGACCGCGGTCACCGCCGCCACGGTCGCCGCACCGGTGACCGAGGCCGTCGCCGAGCCGGTCCGTCCCGTCCGCAAGCGCCTGCCCAAGCAGCGCCCCGCGATGGTGACCCGGTTCTCCGTGGCCGGCGCCGAGGGCTACATGACCGCCTCGTCCTACCCGAACAACGGCCTCGGCGAGGTGTTCCTCAAGCTCGGCAAGCAGGGTTCCACCCTCGCCGGCGTGATGGACGCCTTCTCCATGGCGATCTCGATCAGCCTCCAGTACGGCGTGCCGCTGGAAACCTGGGTCGAGAAGTTCACCAACATGCGGTTCGAGCCGGCCGGCATGACCGACGACCCCGACATCCGCATGGCCAGCTCGATGATGGACTACATCTTCCGCCGCCTGGCCCTGGACCACCTGTCCTACGAGGCCCGCGCCGAACTCGGCATCTTCTCCGCCGACGAGCGAGCCGTGCAGGCCGCAGGGGAGGACCCGGCGGCGCTGCCCGCAGCCGAGGACGTCGCGGCCATGGCCCAGTCCGCGCAGATCGAGCAGCCCAAGCCCGTCGCCAAGCCCGTCGAGGTGCCTCTGGCCCGCCCCTCGGCGGACGTGACCGAGAGCCACGGCCGTCGGACCGCAGACGCCCCGCTCTGCATGACCTGCGGCACCAACATGCGTCCCGCCGGAAGCTGCTACGTCTGCGAGGGTTGCGGTTCCACCAGCGGCTGCAGCTGAAAGTGAGCACCATCGAGGCGTGAGATGCCTGGTCAGAGCGGGGAGTCCGGTGGCAACCGGCTCCCCGCTCTTGGGCATTCCGGCAGCCGGCGGCGCTGGGAACCTCGCGTTTCGGGGTCAGGTGCGGGTGCGGAGCGACAGGACCAGGGCCGCGCCCAGGACGGCCAGGACGGTAGCGGCGACGAACATGATGCTGGTGCCCTCAGCGAGGGTGGGGGCTGAGCCCACGAGGGCGATGGAACCTGCGACGCCCAGGGATCCGCCC
>JBDSTJ010000214.1:0-5660 GCA_039928335.1 Streptosporangiaceae bacterium
TGGCAGCCGTACGTCCGGGGTCGCCCTGTGGTCCCGCACGGGCGCTCGGCGCCTCTCAGGGCCGCGTGTACACCTGCAAGGGTCCCGAGCCGCTTCGCTGGAGAAAGTGACCTTTTGCCGGTGATGTCGTCTACGGTGGCTTCTATGCTGATCGTGACGACCGACTCCCTCCCCGGCTTCGAAATCCGTCAGGTCTGCGGTGCGGTCTCGGGGGCGGGAGTGCAGCCCCCGCACGCCCCGGGCATGTCGAGCGGGCAGTTCCACTCCGGGCAGGTGAGCCATGGGCTGTCGGTCGCGCGCCGCGAGGCGATCGAGCGGCTCAAGGCCGACGCCCAGCGGCTGGGCGGCAACGCGGTCGTCGGGATGCGGTTCGACAACGGCGCGCTGGCGGGCGGCGCGCACGAGGTCTGCGCCTACGGCACGGCCGTCCGAGTCGAGTCGGTCACCGCGGACGGCCGGCCGCGGCAGGACTCCTCGTCGCAGCCGATGCCCTCGACGATGCCCGGCCAGGCCTCGGGAATGCCCATGGGGGCACGGAACCTGACCGTCTCCTACGAGCGGTGACCACCCCCTGGTGCCAAGACTCACACCCGGTCATGGCTGGTTCCACTTGACGGGATGAGGTTAGGTAAGGCTAATTTAGGCAAGCCTTATCAACATCTCGTCTGTCAGTGGAGTCCCCCATGCGGTCCGTTCCGTTCCTCGCCCTCGCCGGCGCCCTCTCGTTCACCACACTGGCTGGCTGCGGCGGCGGTGACGACCAGACCACGGACTCCTCGGCCCTCACGATCGACTCCAGCGACACCAAGTGCGCGGTGTCCAAGGTCGATCTGCCCGCCGGCACCAGCAAGTTCAAGATCAGCAACACCGGCGGCAAGGTCACCGAGGTCTACTTCTACGGACCCGACGGCAAGATCGTCTCCGAGAAGGAGAACATCGGCCCGGGAACGTTCTACGAGATCACCGTCACCCTGGCCGCGGGCAAGCAGCAGATCGTCTGCAAGCCCGGCATGGTCGGCGACGGCATCAAGCAGGACATCACCGTGAGCGGCACCCCCGCCGCCGGGAGCGACCCGCGCCTGGAGAAGGCCGTGGCCGACTACCGGACCTACATCGACGAACAGGTAGCCGACACCGTCGCGGTCACCGGGAAGTTCGTCGCCTCGATCAAGTCCGGTGACATCGCCGGGGCCAAGGCCCTGTTCGCCAAGTCGCGGGTCGGCTGGGAGTCCATCGAGCCGGTCGCCGAGGCCTTCGGCGACGTCGACCCCAAGGTCGACCTGCGCGAGGCCGACCTGGAGAAGGGCCAGGAGTGGACCGGCTGGCACCGGCTGGAGAAGGACCTCTGGGTGAAGAACTCGGTCAAGGGCGACGAGGCGCTCGCCGACGGCCTGCTCGCCGAACTCAAACTCCTGCAGGACAAGGTGCACACCGCCGACATCACCCCGACCTCCATGGCCAACGGCGCCAAGGAGCTCACCGACGAGGTCGCCACCGGCAAGATCACCGGCGAGGAGGACATCTTCTCCCACACCGACCTGGTCGACTTCAAGGCCAACATCGACGGTGCCCAGAAGGTCTTCGAGCTGCTCAAGCCCGTCGTCCAGGAGAAGGACGCAGCGCTGGCGACCACCCTCGACGGCGAGTTCGTGAAGATCCAGGCCGAGCTCAAGAAGTACGAGAAGGGCGACGGCTACGTCTCCTACGACACCGTCGACAAGACCCAGCGCAAGGAACTCGGCGACGCGGTCAACGCGCTCGCCGAGCCGCTCTCCAAGCTCGCCGCCGCCGTTGCCTAGGAGGCCCAGATGACCACTGACCAGCCGCAGGACGAGACCGGGCGGGACCTCAGCCGCCGGAAGATCATGGGTGCGGGCGGAGTAGGCGTTCTGGCCGGCGCCGCCATCGGCGCAGGCCTGGTCAGCGTCGCGCACGCCGACCAGGACGACGCGCCGAGGCACAGCGGGGTGATCGCCTTCCACGGCCCGCATCAGGCCGGGATCGCCACCCCGGTCCAGGACCGCCTGCACTTCGCGGCCTTCGACGTGGTCACCCAGGACCGGGCGGCGCTGGTTCGGCTGCTGCGCGAGTGGACGATCGCGGCCGAGGCGATGACCGCGGGCCGTCCGCACGGCCGTGGCGCGGTCGGCGGCCAGCCCGCAGCCCCGCCGGACGACACCGGCGAGGCCCTGGGCCTGCCGGCCTCCCGGCTCACCCTGACGATCGGGTTCGGTCCGACCCTGTTCGAAAAGGACGGCAGGGCCCGGTTCGGGCTGGCGGGCAAACGGCCCGACGCGCTCGTGGACCTGCCGCACTTTCCGGGCGACCGGCTCGACCCCGACCGCAGCGGCGGCGACCTGTGCATCCAGGCGTGCGCCGACGACCCGCAGGTGGCCGTGCACGCCATCCGCAACCTGGCCCGCATCGGGTTCGGCGTCGTCGCGGTGCGCTGGTCCCAACTCGGCTTCGGCAAGACCTCCTCGACCACGCCCGACGAGCAGACCCCGCGCAACATGATGGGCTTCAAGGACGGCACCGAGAACATCCCCGGGACCGACGGCAAGCTGCTCGACGGGCACGTGTGGGCCTCGGCCGCCGACGGCTCCGCGTGGATGGCCGGCGGCTCCTACCTGGTGGCCCGCCGGATCCGGATGCACATCGAGACCTGGGACCGGACCTCGCTGCTCGAGCAGGAGGACGTCATGGGCCGCGACAAGAAGGAAGGCGCCGCGCCGGGCCGGCAGCGGGAACGCGACCCGGTGATCCTCTCGGCGATGAAGCCCGACGCCCACGTCAGGCTGGCTCACCCCGACAGCAACGGCGGAGCGCGGCTGCTGCGCCGCGGCTACTCCTTCACCGACGGCACCGACGGTCTCGGCCGACTGGACGCGGGCCTGTTCTTCCTCGCCTACCAGCGGGACGTGACCAACGGCTTCACCCGGGTGCAGAAGACCCTCGCCACCGACGCGCTCAACGAGTACATCCAGCACGTCGGATCCGGCGTCTTCGCCTGCCCGCCCGGCCTCAGCAAGGGCGGTTACTGGGGCGACACGCTGTTTGGCCCGTGAGGATTCCGGTGGCGCGGAACTCTGGGGGGTTGGGGTCGCTCCCTGCCGTGTTATCGGGGAGCGGCGCCTGAGCGGATCATCTCGACCACGTCGTGGGCGCTGGTGCTGATGGATCTGAGTTCCTTGAGGTAGGACCAGTAGTCGGGGTGCGCGCCTGCCAGGAGGGAGTCGGCGTGCTCCAGCCGGACGACCAGGGCGTCGAGGCTCTGGGCGTGCTGGGGTGCCGCGCCGCCCGGCTGGGCGACTGCGAGGCGTTGGGCGTCCCGGACGGCGAAGCGGGTCTGGTCGAGGGGTTTGCCGGGGTCGGCCTTGGCGGCTTCGAGGTCGGCGAGGCGGTCGGTGACCGCCTTGGCCCGGCGTTCGGCGTCCTTGAGCTCGGCCCGCGCGGCGGCCAGGGCCTGCGCGCAGGCCCGCCACTGCTGCTTCCCGGCCTGGGATTCGGTCTCGGCGATCCGTTCACGGGCGCGTTCCAGCGCGGACTCGATCGCGGCGGGCGCGCCCTGCAGGTCCTGCCAGCAGTTGGCGGTGTAGCTGCGGCGCAGCTCGCTCATCGCGTGGTTCACCTGGTCGATCCGGCCCGCCACCATCTGGACCCTGGTCCGGACCGAGGCCAGGTCGTTGCGGGTCTTCTGCACGGCCACGGCCAGGTCGGCGGCCTCCTGGGCGACCTGGCCGGCCTGGGTCCTGACCTCCTCGGCCCGGCGCATGGCCCCGGCGAGCCCGAGGCCGCCCAGGCCGGCGCTGGTGAGCTGGTCGAGCGAGGCCCGCACGGCCGCGAGGTCGGTCTCGACCTCCTCGGTGCGCATCCCGGCCGCCTTGGCCTGCTCGACGGCGAGGATGGCCTGCGCCATTGCCGTCTGTGCGGCCCTGAGGCGGGGCGGCAGCTGATCCAGCGAGCTTTCGAGACGGGAGAGCTCAGTGGCGACGTTCGCGGCGATCTGGTTGATCTCACGGGTCAGCCGGGCGAGCGTGTCGGTGACGCCCAGCAGCGCGCGGTGGGCGGCGTCGTACTCGGCGAAGGTCCGGCCGGTGTCGTCGAGGTCGTGCGAGTCCACCACCGTGATGTAGCCGGAGGCGACCTCGTCGGCGCGGGCGTCGAGCCGGTCGAATCCGGGCCTGAACCGGCCGGCGGCCGCCGCGTCGAGATCGGCGAGCAGCGAGATCCGGCCCCGGACGTACTTCTGGGCCTGATCGAGGTCGTAGAAGGCCTGCGCGGCGGCCTCCTTCGCCGCCAGCGCGGCCGCCAGGGCCTGGGCCGCTCGCGGGTCCTGGCGTCCTCTGCGGCGCTGCTCACCGGGTCGTTGCAAGCCATCTCCCCTCACCGGTGTCCAGTCTTCCCCACCGGCTCTCGGTCTATCACGCCCGGATCCGGACGGAAACCTTGGATGACCTTGGACGAAGAGAGGGAACCGATAACATCGCTGGAACGTCTGTCAGTGCGAACGGGTTCTTCAGCGAGCCCGTTCCCACCACACCGACAAGTACTTTCTGGAGGCAATGATGCCGGTCAGCCTGAGCAAGGGCGGCAATGTTTCGCTGAGCAAGGAGGCCCCAGGCCTCACCGCGGTCATCGTCGGTCTCGGCTGGGACGTCCGCACCACGACCGGTACGGACTTCGACCTGGACGCCTCGGCGATCGTCGTCGACGCGGGCGGCAAGGTCGTCTCCGACCAGCACTTCGTGTTCTTCAACAACCTGAAGACCCCCGATGGCGCAGTGGAGCACACCGGCGACAACACCACCGGCGCGGGCGACGGCGACGACGAGCAGATCAAGGTCGACTTCGCCACCATGCCGGCGAACGCCGACAAGGTCGTCTTCCCGGTCTCGATCTACGACGCGGTCAACCGGGGTCAGAGCTTCGGCCAGGTCCGCAACGCCTTCATCCGCGTCCTCAACCAGTCCGGCGGGGCCGAGATCGCCCGCTACGACCTGTCCGAGGACGCCTCCACCGAGACCGCCATGGTCTTCGGTGAGCTCTACCGCAGTGGTGCCGAGTGGAAGTTCCGCGCGGTCGGCCAGGGATACGCCTCCGGCCTCACGGGGATCGCACAGGACTACGGCGTCAACGTCTAGAAGGAGAACCTCCTATGGGTGTCAGCCTGTCCAAGGGCGGCAATGTCTCACTGAGCAAGGCCGCCCCGAACCTCACCGCCGTCTCGGTCGGTCTCGGCTGGGACGTCCGTGCGACGACCGGATCCGACTTCGACCTGGACGCCTCGGCGCTGCTGGTCGGAGCCAACGGCAAGGTCCTGTCCGACGCGCACTTCGTGTTCTTCAACAACCTGAAGAGCCCGGACGGGTCGGTCGAGCACACCGGTGACAACCTCACCGGTGAAGGTGAGGGCGACGACGAGACGATCAACGTCGACCTGTCGGGGGTGGCCCCCCAGGTCGAACGCGTGGTGTTCCCGGTGTCCATCTACGATGCGGTGAACCGCGGGCAGAGCTTCGGCCAGGTCCGCAACGCCTACATCCGGGTGATCAACCGCGCGGACGGCTCTGAGCTGGCCCGATACGACCTCTCCGAGGACGCCTCCACCGAGACCGCCATGGTCTTCGGTGAGCTCTACCGCAGTGGTGCCGAGTGGA
>JBDSTJ010000215.1:0-12023 GCA_039928335.1 Streptosporangiaceae bacterium
CGAGCGTGCCCTCATAGCGTTCCCTGGTCACGCCCGCCTTGAGCGGCAGGTCGAGGACGGTCGCGGCGATCGTCCCGGTGCCGCAGACGTTCACGTCGGTGACACCGGTCAGCTCGGTCGCCCCGCCGAACTCGGCGACCTTGCCGGTGACCCTGACCCGGTCGCCGACGGCGGCGGGCAGCGTGGAGTAGACGAAGACCGCGTCGCTCGTGGTGGCGTCGGCGTCCGGCGTGTCGTCCTGGACGAAGAACCCGCTGAGCTGGTCGGGGCCCTGGTGGTCGGCGGTGACGATGCCCTCGAACCGGACGGTCTGGCCGGCGAGCGGCGAGGCCGTGCCGGCCCCCTGGATGTCGGCGATCTGCTGGGTGACGGGCGTGTCGCAGGTGTCGTGGGTCGGGGTCGGGGTCGGGGTGGGCTCGGGGTCCACACCGCCGCAGGGGGCGGCCGTGGTCGCGCCGTTGCGCGGCGCGGGCGCGACCGCGGTGAAGTCCGCGGAGTTGACGTCGGTGTCGGTGCAGCCGTTGCCGGCCCGGACCAGCGCGGTGGTGTTGCCGGTGGCCGGAGCCGCGCCCGCGCCCTCGAAGAAGTTGGCGGTGCCGAATCCGACCAGGTCGGCGATGAGCGCCTTCTGCTCGTCCGAGCATGCGGTCGAGCTGCCGTTGCAGGCCAGCCCGGTCGTCGAGGAGACCAGCGCGACCTTGCCCGCCGTACCGCTCAGGTTGAGCGAGCCGGTCGCGTCCGGGGTCGGCAGTTCCGCGGCGGGGGTGGCCCCTGCGGCGAGTTCGAGCAGGAAGTAACGGCCCGGCGCGAGGGTGCCCGACAGCGGGGCGACGTTCGCGGCGAAGGCGCCGGTCCCGGTCGCGCTGGCGTACTGCACCGAATAGGTGGAGAGGTCCACCGAGGCGGCCGACCGGTTGAACAGCTCGACATAGTCGTGGGTCAGCGGGGCGCCGAGGTTGCCGCCACCGCCGTACACCTGACTGATGACCACGGTGCCCGGGGCTGCCTCAGCAAGCCCTGGCACAAGAACGAGGAGGCCGGTCCCCAGACCGACGGCGGCCAATGCCGCGACTCTACGACGCATGAGCCGCAACCTAACCTGGGCAGTTCCCAAGAAAGGAGAACTAGCGATGAATTGTCGCTTTTCTGTGGCTCGTCGCTCACACGCCACTCCACATTCGTCCAAGAATGCCCCACGAATCCCGGCGGACGCTGTGGTTTTCTACGACTCCGGCCCTCGCCTCCAAGATAGATCTTGCGGGCCGCCACCCCGGTGCACCACGCCTGCAGAGATGCACTGTGCATATTTCTCACGGGAGGGGTGACCCCTGTCCGGCCCGTCGGTTTACCCGCATACGTTGTGATTTACGACCTTTCGCCCGCAGGTCCGAGTTGCGTAGAGTGACGCCCTGTCGGGAGGTGACGCATGAACGGAAAGCACCTGTCGGGCAGGAACATGGCCCAGGGCATCGACGCCCTCGGAGCCCGGCTCGCCACGATCCCCGGCGCGCCGCAGACCCGGCTGGAACTTCGGATCCGCTGGCTGCTGGCGATCGTCGTCCTGGTCGCCAACGGCGCGGGCGCGGCCATCGTGCTCGTCTTCACCCAACTGGTCATCCCGAGCCCCGACGGCATGCCGCACTACGCCGAAACCGTCAACCTGATCTCGTTCCTGGCCTATCCGGTCGTCGCCGGCCCCGCCGCCCTCCTCTGGGGTCTGCGCGTCTTCGCTCCGGTGCGCCGGCTCGTCCGCGACGGCGGCATCCCCGACCGCGAACAACGCCACGCCGTCCTGCTCGGCCCGGCCCGCCTCACCGTGATCCAGGGGACCCTGTGGCTCCTCGGCGCGGTCGGCTGGACCATCCTCAACGCCTTCTACTCGCCGCTGATGGCCCTGAAAATGGGCATGACCTGCCTGCTCGGCGCGATCACCACCCTGGCGATCGTGTACCTGCTGGCCGAACGGCTTCTGCGCCCCGCGGCCGCGCTGGTCCTGGCCGTCAAAGCCCCTCGCGAGCACAAACTCTCCCGGGTGACCAGCCGCTCGATGATCGCCTGGGCGCTGGGCACGGCCGTGCCCCTCCTGGGCATCGTCGTCGTGGCGATCGTCGCCTACACCGACCCCAACTTCGACGCGATCGAAGCCTCCCGCACCATCCTCGTCCTCGGCTGCACGGCGCTGCTCGTCAGCTTCCAGGTCACCTTCGTGGCCGCGCGGGCCGTCGGCGACCCGATCCAAGCCGTCCGCGAAGGCATGGCGCAGGTCGAGCGCGGCGACCTCGAAACCGAGATCGAAGTGTACGACGCCAGCGAACTCGGCCAGCTCCAAGCCGGTTTCAACACCATGGTCACCGGCCTGCGGGCGCACGAACGCCTGCAGGACCTGTTCAGCCGGCACGTCGGCAGCGACGTCGCCGAACTGGCCCTGCGCCAGGACGTGTCCCTCGGCGGCGAGATCAAGGAAGTCGCCGTCCTGTTCGTGGACCTCGCGGGATCCACCAAAATGGCCTCGGAACGCCCGCCCGACGAGGTCGTCACCCTGCTCAACCTCTTCTTCGGCGTGGTCGTCGACTGCGTCAACCGCAACGGCGGCTGGATCAACAAGTTCGAAGGCGATGCCGCCCTGGCCATCTTCGGCGCACCCGTCCCGCTCGAGGAGGCCTGCGGTCGGGCACTCATCGCGGCCCGCGAGATGGCCGTACAGCTCCAGGCAGAGGTGCCCCAACTCCTCGCCGGGATCGGCGTCTCCGCCGGACCGGTCGTCGCCGGCTACATCGGCGCGGAGCAGCGCTTCGAGTACACCGTGATCGGCGACCCGGTCAACGAGGCGGCCCGGCTCAGCGACCTGGCCAAGGGCACCCCCGGCCGCGCCCTCGCCAACGCCGGCCTCCTCGAGGACTGCGACCCGCTGGAGACCTCGCGCTGGGTGCCCGGCCAGACCGTCACCCTGCGCGGCCGCAACGCCCCCACCGTGACCGCCGCGCCCCGCCGGGAAGCCCTGCCGATCATGCCCCTGCCGGAGCTCCTGGACCGGGCCCGCAGCCGCCTCCCCCGCCCCGCCCGCAAACGCCGAAGCCTCATCACCATGCTCGCCCACCTCACCGAGCCCCGGGACCCCGACCTCTGAAAAATGTCAGAGGTCGGGCGCATGCTCGGGGGAGGGACCTTCGCCTCGTCTTCAGCGCCATCTCCCGCCTCGACGGGCTCGCGGGGGGCGACCGGGGCTTCAGAAACCCTGGGTGGGCGGGAAGATCGAGGACACCTGGACGCTGCCGCCACAACTGGTGAACGGGAACGGCACGGCCGGCGCGTCGTCCCAGTTCTTACCGGGCGGGGCCGCGAACAGCAGGCCGGTGACCTTGGTGCACTTGGCGTCGCCGACCGGCGCGGTGCCGTACTTCACGAAGAACGCGGCCGTCCCCGAAGTGGCGGCGAGCGTGGTCGGCCCTGGGGTGCCGCCGAAGTTGCCGAAGTCCGCGGGCACGTGGCCGATCCGGAAGCCGGGGATCCGCTGGAAATCCCCGCCGGCGTAGGGGTAGATGGCGGGGTGCCCGCCCATCGTGCAGGCCTTCGGCCCCTTGTTGGTGACGATGAACCGGGCGACGATCGTGCCGGCCGCGCCGCTGTCGTTGTCCGCGGCGATCACCAGGGCGGCGTTCGTGCACGGCCCCACCCCGCCGGCGGGCTCGGTGGTCGGGGACGGCGCGATCGCCGGGGACTCCGAGGCGGCCGACGGCGTCGCGGCCACCGAGGGTGGGACCGAGGCGGAGATCGGCGCGGAGGTCGGCGCGGTCGTGACGGCCGGGTCCTGGTCCGTCGTGCTCGAACAGGACGCCACCGAGATCGCCCCCAGCACCGCGATCAGCGAGATCCGGATCATGCCCATCACAAGCCTCCTGTTGGTAGATCCCCGTGAGTGTCCCATCTTGGATCAGTACAGGAGTGTTCGTACCAGACCTCGCGCGAAATCGTCGGGATCGGCGGGCAGCCGGGCTCCGGCCGCGACAGCCTCGGCGCCGGCGAGCTTGGTGAGGAAGGCGGTCTGCTGGCAGGCTCCGAGCAGGGCAGCCGCGAAGAACGGGGCGCTCCGGTCCGCGGGGAAACGGCCGGCGGCCTGTTCGGCCTCCAGATAGCCGATCAGGGCGATGTGCCCGGTCACCGGGCCGCCCAGCCGGGCCGCCTCGGATCCGGCCGTCGCGGGTCCGCCGCCGCGCAGCCAGGCGAGCACACCGGGGTCGCCGAGCGCGGGTCCGGTCATCGGCAGCAGTTCGCCGTAGAACCGGACGGCCGCCGCCGCGAGCCGGGTCAGGTTGTCCTCGACGGTGTTGTCGCCGACCGAGCCGGCCAGCTCGAGCATCGCGGTGCGAATGCTGCCGGCGACCGCCGCGATGGCCGCCCCGAACAGCGCGG
Organism: Streptosporangiaceae bacterium; assembly: GCA_039928335.1. Lineage (GTDB taxonomy): Bacteria > Actinomycetota > Actinomycetes > Streptosporangiales > Streptosporangiaceae > Actinocorallia. The sequence goes on from JBDSTJ010000215.1 coordinate 4,411, forward strand.
TCTTACTGGAGAAGTGGTTGTAGAGGCTTCCCTCGGACACCCCGGCCGCGCGGGCGATCTCCTTGGTGGTGGCCGCGACGACCCCTCGCTCACTGATCACCTGGATCGCCGCCGCCAGGATCTTCTCGCGCATTCCCGCACGGTAACAGAGCATGAGCGAACGCTCACTTTGGCGGTTGTCACAGACTCAGGAACTCCCCGCAGGGGCGGAGCGGCTGGGTCCCGCTGGATAGCATCATGACCATGAGCGACGCGAAGTTCCTGCACCTGAGGCTGGACCTCGTCGTGGAGGTCGCTGATGTGGCCGCCCTCCAGGCGGCGGCCCTGGCAAGCCGCGCCGGGGAGATCGACGTCGAGCAGGTCAACGGGGATCCCTCCGGCGCGGCAGCGCTGCGCTGGCTGATCACTTCGGACGACGTGCTCGGCCTGATCGGCACGATCGATGAGGTCGAGCCCGTCGAGGCGATGCTGGAGGTGGGACCCTCCGACGGGGCCCTGCACGATCCGGCGGACTCCTAGGAGCGCTTGAGCTTCCAGTCGGAGACCGTCGTGATGCCCTTGGCCACGGACTTCTGGTGGAAGGTCAGGTTCTTGCCGGAGCAGGTGTAGGTGGCCTTCTTGGGCACCACGCCGTAGTCGCCGCCGGACTTGGCGGCCTTGGCGAGCGCCAGCTTGATGGTGAGCGGCGGCAGCGACACCTTGACGGTCGCGACGGCGTCGCCCTTGGCCTTGGCGACCTTGCCGGTGAACTTGCCCTTCTTGCTGCCGGCCAGCTTGCCGGGAACCGTCAGCTTCTTCGACAGCTTGACCGTGACGGAGGTCGTGAGACCGCCCGCGAGGCCCTTGCCGGTGATGCCCTTGGAGCCGGTGAAGTTGTAGTACGCGGTGCCGTTCTTGGCCAGCTTGACCTTCGCCCCCGCACCGCCGACCGCGATCACGTGCAGGTTCTTCTTCACGTCGTCGATCTTCACCTTGGCGGTCGTGACCTTCCACGACCCGACCCAGCACTTGGCCTTGGGCGCGGCGGAGGCGGCGGAGGCCGTCCCGACCGTGACCACTCCGGCCATGGTGAGCACGACGGCTCCGGCTACCGAAATCTTGCGCAGCATGTGATCTCCCTCATACCCATGACATCTGGGTGGTCATTATGCCTAAAGGATCTATAGGCGACACCCCCGCCCTGTCATGTCACGATGGGTAGGTGAGTGAAGACTTGATCTCTGCGGCCGTGCAGGCTCAGTTCGGTGAGGACCTGCGGGCCTGGGACACCAGCACCGCCCGGTTGTCGACGCTCCCGTCCGCACCCGCTGACCTGCGGGCCCGCATCCGGCTGGCCCGGGAGACCGCCGCCGACCGGGGCTGGCGGGAGGAGGATCTCCTCCGGCACGTGTCGCGGTTCCGGAGCCTGGAGCATGCGAGACTTCTCTCGGAGGCGCCCGCCGGATTCGAGGAGATCTGCCGGGCCGTCGACGTGCTCTGCACCCTGGCCCGGCTGCCGAGGCTGGAAAAACTCGGCACCCGGTCGCCCGTGCCGCACTCCGACCCCCGCATGCTCGCCAAGATCCGAGCGCTGCTCGGCAAGGCCGAGTCGACCGAGTTCCCCGCCGAGGCCGAGGCACTCGTCGGGCGGGCCCAGCAGCTCATCACCCGGCACAGCATCGACCAGGCGCTGCTCGCCCACGACGACGACGCCCCGACCGGGATCCGGATCGGCGTCGACAACCCCTACGAGCAGTCCAAGGCCACGCTGCTTCATGTGGTCGCCGACGCCAACCGGTGCCGGTCGGTCTGGCACAAGGAGTTGTACTTCTCGACCGTTCTCGGGTTCGAGGCCGATCTGGCGGCGGTCGAGATGCTGTTCACGTCGCTGCTCGTCCAGGCCGACACCGCGATGCTCAAGGGCCGGAACAAGCGGTTCCGCCAGTCTTTCCTCACCGCCTACGCCCACCGGATCGGCGAACGGCTCACCGCGGCGACCGCCGACGTGGTGACCGAGGACCTGCTGCCGGTGCTCGCCACCCGTGACCTCGCGGTGGACGCGGCCGTGGACCGGATGTTCCCCAGGCTCACCTCGGTGCGGACCCGGCGCTCCCAGGACCTGGACGGCTGGGTGTCGGGGCGTGCCGCTGCGGACGCCGCTTCCCTGCGGACTTACGGTCAACTTAGTCAGTGACGATCTAAGGTACCGATGGTGACCACTGTCCCGTCGTCCCCGCCGCCTCAGCCGCCTCAGCCGAAGAAGAAGTCGTTCTTCCGCGAGCTCCCCTTCCTGGTCGTCACGGCCGTCGCGCTCGCACTCCTGATCCGGACGTTCGCGGTTCAGGCGTTCTTCATCCCGTCGGGGTCGATGGAACAGACTCTGCACGGCTGCACCGGCTGCCGCGGCGACCGGGTCCTGGTAGAGAAGATCGGCTATCACCTCGTCGACCCCGGACGCGGCGACATCGTCGTGTTCGAGGGCAAGGGTGACTGGCCCGACGAGGACCTGATCAAGCGCGTGATCGCCGTGGGCGGGCAGAAAGTGGAGTGCTGCGATGCCCAGGGCCGGGTCACCGTGGACGGCAAGCCCCTGGACGAGCCCTACCTGTTCGAGGACAACCACCGGAAGTTCGGGCCCGTCACGGTCCCCAAGGGCAGCCTGTGGATGATGGGCGACCATCGCAGCATGTCCTCGGACTCCCGTGACCACGGCCCGATCTCGGTCGACGACGTCGTGGGCCGGGCCCGGATCATCATCTGGCCGCTGCCCCGGATCGACTGGCTCGGCTGATCAGCCCATCGTCACCCGGTCGGCCCCTGAGGAGGACGAGTTCGGCGTCCTGGCCGTCCCGCCGGGTGACGTCGTCGTACAGCAGGGCGGCAAGGTCCACCCGCGCCCCGAACACAGAGCGTGCGCCGGGGGCGGATCAGGGGCGGATCAGCGGGAAGGCGAGAAGCCGGGGATAGGCGAACGGCTGACCCTCCCGGGCCCTGGAGCAGGCGATGACGGCATAGACGAACCGGGCGAAGTCCATACCGGAACTCAGCAGGACGAGCAGCACCGCCACCACGACCAGGACGACGGTCGCCGTGCCCGACGTGCCCAGGATCCCGAAGAGGCCCAGCCCGGCCGCGGCGGCGAGCAGCGGTATCCCGACGAGCAGGCTGGTGAGCGCGCAGTTGAGTGCCTGGGTCGCCTGCTGGCGTACGTAGGGCGTGCGCACGGCCGCCTCGGAATTGCGGATGACCAACGGCGGGATCCACAGGCAGAAGCCGAGCGGGAACAGCAACGCGGCGGCTCCCGACATGAGGATCGGCCCGAGGTGCGCCCACATCGCGTTTTCCAGATCGGGGTTGGGCTGCATGGAGAGGACATTACCTCATATGGGTCGCCAGTCGGCAGCCGAATATGTCACCTGACCCAGTGAAAGACCTGCAATAGATAAATGGCTCCAAACAGCCCAGAAGAACGTCAGAGGAGAGAATGGAAGAACGGAGTGCACCTCATGTCCGCAATCGCGGGTCTCCTGGCACAGTCCCGGTCTGCCGAGCCGGCCCATCCTTTCGCCATTCTGGCGGCGCTCGCTCTGGCCGGGGCGGTCGCCAGGACCCTGACCTCGATGATCCGGGCACTCTTCGCCGCCCTGGTCGTGATCTTCAGCACCCTGGCGTTCTTCGCGGGCATCGTCTGCGTCCTCGTCGCGATGCTGCTCCAGCAGTCATTACGCTGGGCGGCATGACGCCCTTGGACGAGCTGGTCGTACGACTCCGGGAATTCGCGCACGCCCGGGACTGGCAGCAGTTCCACACACCCAAGAACCTCGCGATGGCCTTGGCCGGCGAGGCCGGGGAACTGCTCGCCGAATTCCAGTGGCTCACCCCCGAGGAGGCCGGCGCGGTGATGGCCGACCCCGTGGCGGCCGCCAGGGTCCGCTCGGAGGTCGCCGACGTCTTCAACTACCTCCTCCGTCTGGCCGACGTCCTCGACCTCGACCTCGTCCAGGCCTCCCACACCAAACTCGACGAGGTCGCCCTCCGCCACCCGCTCCCTTGACGTCGTCTAGGGTCCGGTCATGAGGATGGCGCCTTCCCCGCCGTGGGACAGGGCGTAGAGGACCTCGCCCCGGGTGGCCGAGGCCGCGTCGTCGACGATGACGAAGTCGTACGACCCGGTGTCGCGCAGCCGCAGCAGCGCGTGCGTCGTGGCGACGACCCTGGCCTGGGCGATGATCCGCCGGGACGCTTCCTCGGCGGCGTGCCGCCGCTCGGCCATCAGTTCCTCGTAGGCGGCTTCGAGTTCGAGTTGCCCGTGCCGTACGGGCAGGGTCCGTTCCGCCTCGCATGAGGTGTGCGCGATCTCGGCTTCCCGGTGGGTCCGGCTGAGCTCGACCTCGTCGGGATCGAAACTCGGTTTGAGGTCGCTGATCCGGTGCTCGGTCTCCTCCGTCCGGGTGCGGAGTTCACGTTCGAGCGCCTCGCACTCCTCGTCGGTCAGATCGGCCCGGCGCTGGGCCGCGAGGAGCTCCAGTTCCAGATCCTGCCGCTCGGTGAAGTTCCGCAGCCGCCCCAGCACACCGCCGAGCGCCGACAGCTCCGCCTCAAGCCGTAGGCACTCGCCGGCCTGACGGGTCTCCTCCGCCCGGCGTTCGGCGTATCTCTGCCAGCCGGCTGCGAGCTCAGTCCGGAGCCGCGCGATCTCCACGTGGGCGTGCCGGGACTTCTCGGTGAGCCGCGTCGGCCGCCCTAGTTCGAGGATCTCGCCGCTCAGCGCGGTCGCCCGCAGGTCCAGCTCGGTCAGCATGCCGTCCCGCAACCTGTTGAGGCAGATCCGCTCGTCGTCTGCCACCACGCTCAGGTGCGGCGTCCCGACCCGTACGATCACGCCTCGTTCGGGCGACACGAGATCGGCAGCCGTCCGCACCGCGTGGTCCACACTCACGTTGGTTCCCGACACCAGCAGCACGGACCTGCCCCGGGCCAGGAGATCCTCGATGATCCGCGCGACCAATTCGATCTTGCCGGGGCCCGGCGGAGCCGACACCGCGCTGAGCCCGCTGCTCGGGCCGGCCGCCCACACCCCAGACCGATCCACGGTGCCCCGTCCGAACGCCTCGGCCAGCGGCGTGAGCGTCATCGCTCTCAGCCTCTCCGCCAGGGCCTCGGCCAGATCGTGCTCCCGCATCACGCACAGCACGAGCCCCTCTCGCGGCGCATGTTCGGCGACTCGCACCCGCAGGGTCGTCCCACCGTCCAGCACGCTCGCGCGCAGCGCATAACGTCGCTGCCCGGATTCGTCGGCGAGATAGGACTCTGCCGCCAGATCAGGGTCATACCGGACACCCAGCAGGCTCACTTCGAACCAGCCCTGCCCCCGGGCCTTGGCCGGTCCGATCCGGCCGGGCCCTCCCCCGTGACCCGCACTGCGTTCGGCTGACGCGATCGCCTCGGCCAACCACCTGGGTCTGTCGACCACCATGCTTCCAGTCATCACACATCAAAGCCGAAATGTCACGACTCACCAGCAACGTTCCGCGCTCAGGCACCCCAGTCGTAGGTCAGCCACCGGCCGCGTGGCCGGCAGGAGCAGCTCAGGCCCGGCCTCGACCGCCCCCACGACCACCTCGGCCCAGTCCGCAGCGCCGACGGTTCGCCTTCGTGTCGCAAGTTCGATCAACTATTCCGTAGGCAGACAGACCAGGACAGACGGATCCCGGCCCCGCAGGCTGTTCCGCCCGTCTCCAGTAAGGTCGGCAGACATGTCGAGCGAGCAGTTGATCCGCGACCTTGAGCTGTACGGGTACTCCGTCATCGAGATCGGCATCAGGCAGGCCTGGCCGTTCGTGAAGTTCGCGAGCAGCGCCGAGGGCGACCACCCCGAGATCCGCCTCAACATCGACAGTGGCTTCACCGTGACCGGAATCGACAGGAAGGGCAGCTCCGGTGAGGAGGACGATGACGAACTCTGGGTGCGCCGCCTCCTGGAGGTCAACAATCTCACCGTCCAGCACGGCAGGATCGAACCCGACGCCAGCCTCGTCCTCACCTTCGACGACGGAGTCTGCCTGCGCGTCAACGGCAGCCCGGCCCCTTGGACCACGCAGGACGTCTGGTCACTGGTGACCTGATGCCCATCGGCGACCCTCAGCAAAAAATGCGACGTTGGCGGATAATTGCAATTCTTCGGACATGGTTCCACAAGAGCAGAGGTTGGCCGGGTCCGGCCAGGACAAATTAAGGCGCAGAATCCCGGGAGATAATTGTGGGATAGCGCGTCGGCGCTGGCCGGCGCGTCCTTCTCCCCCGAGGAGCGTCAGGTGACACAACTCCACCGATCACCGAACAAGGGACCCGAAGAGGCGAGCGATTTCACCGCGCTCTATCCCCAACTGCAGGAGCAGACCAATAACTCGATCATCTTCACTCACACAGCACTGAGATCATGGGAGAAATCAAAATACCGCGAACCCGAACGCATGCGGGAAGCGCTCGAAACCCTGGCTTACGCAGCGACCAAATGGTGCGAGTGCCGAGCGAACATCGGCACCCGGCTCACGCAATGGCTGGCCGAAGACTGGCAACTCAACCACTCCGCGATCGACAAGGGACTCGAGAAGAAACACCTCCACAAGTTCACATTCGAAGGGAGGACCTACTTCCGGAAGAACCACATCAAGCTCGACGACCACGTCCCGCCGAGCGGGGTCGGCCGCATCTACTTCGCGCTCGACACCGACAATCTCCGCTGGATCGTCGATCACGTGGGACTGAAACTGTACGGACTGTAGACAGGCGGCGAGAGGGCCCCGTTACGCGGGGCCCTCTCTCGTTGTCGCCGTCAGGATTCGGCTTCGGCGAGGCGCGCGTGCAGCCGATCCCGGATCTCCTCGGGCGTGTAGGCGCGGCGGCGGCGCTCGGCCCGCACGACGACGACCCCGGTGGCCGCGACTCCGGCCAGTCCGGCGAGCCCGGCCAACTTCCACCAGCTAAGACGCTTCACCCGGCCTAGAGTACGGAACATGTCGGCAATCAGCTTGGAGAAAGCGCTCGAACTGACTCGTACAGGTGATGTCTGGGTGTTCCGCGGGCACTCAGCCGCCGACCGAGCCATCCAGACGATGACGAACAGCCCGGTGAACCACGTGGGGATGTCCCTGGTCATCGACGACCTACCGCCGCTGATGTGGCACGCGGAGCTGTCGGGCTCCCTGCCGGACATGTGGTCGGGGACCAAGCAGCGCGGCGTGCAGCTGCACGACATGCGCGCCGCGGTCACCCAGTGGTCGCAGCGGTACGGGCAGCGCGCGTGGTTGCGGCAGCTCAACGAGCCGGTCACCCGCGAGATGGAGGACGCGGTGCTGCGCACGATCGCGCGCCTGGACGGCACCCCCTTCCCGTCCACGACCCGGCTGTTCTCGCGCTGGGTCAAGGGCCGGGTGCCGACCCGCCGGGAGAAGCAGAACCTGGAGAGTGCGTACTGCGCCGAGGTCGTCGCCATGACGTATGGCGCGATGGACCTGCTGACGAAGGACCGGCGGCCCAACTGGTACGACCCGGGCCGGTTCTGGAGCGGAGACGAACTCGAGCTGACCGGTGGCTATGAGCTCGGCGACGAGATCTCGGTGGAGATCTGACGA
>JBDSTJ010000216.1:0-3714 GCA_039928335.1 Streptosporangiaceae bacterium
GTCGCGGACTCCGGCGCGATGGTCCGGGAGCTCGAGGGCCAGGTCGGCATGCTCGGCATCGGTGGGCTGACCCGGCTCAACCAGGTGATCTCCGCCAGGATCGCGGCCGAACAGCAGCGCTGATCCGTGTCGGGCAACGCAACGGGGGCCGGGCGGCCTCGCCTCTCGTCCAGACCTCGACTCCTGCCCCGCGGAACGGGGTTCCGTGGTTCGCCATGGTCTGGGGGCAGGGGCGGCATTGCGCTGTTCGGCGAAGGCTGCCACCCTGACACGGCCCGGACCGTGACGTGATCAGGAGAGCGGTTGTACGTCAGTGCGGACGCGATCAGTGAGGTCGGCAGGAAGAGCGGCCGGTTCGTCACCGGGAACGTCCTCGCCCTGGGGACGGTCAGCCTGGTCACCGACGTCTCCGCCGAGATGGTCACCGCGGTCCTGCCGCTGTACCTGGTCGCCGGACTCGGCCTCTCGCCACTGGCGTTCGGGTTCCTCGACGGACTGTACGGCGGGGTCACCGCGTTCGTACGCCTGCTCGGCGGGCACGCCGCGGACCGCTGGCAGCGCCACAAACTCGTCGCCGGGGCCGGCTATCTGCTGTCCGCGATGTGCAAGCCGCTGCTGCTCGTGGTCGGCACGGTCCCGGGCATCGCGATGGTCCTGGCGGCCGACCGGACCGGCAAGGGCATCCGCACCGCGCCCCGCGACGCTCTCATCGCGCTGTCCAGCCCGGCCGGCGGGCAGGGCCGCGCCTTCGGAGTCCACCGCGCCATGGACACCGCCGGGGCCCTGCTCGGGCCGCTGGTCGCGGCCGCCATCCTCGTTGCCGCGCCGGGCGGTTACCACGCGGTCTTCCAGGTCAGCACCTGCGTGGCGATCTTTGCTGTGCTGATCCTGGCGCTGTCCGTGCGAGGGCATGTCAGCGCGCTCCCCCGCCCGGCGCCGGTCCGGGCACTGCGGTCCTCGTCCTACCGGCGCGTCTGCGTGCTCGCCGTGGTGCTCGGGGTCGCGACCCTCAGCGACCCGTTCGTCTATCTGCTCCTGCAGCACCGGCTGGACCTGCCGGCCGGGCTGTTCCCGCTGCTGCCGGTGGGCACGGCCGCGGCCTTCCTGGCCCTGGCGGTCCCGCTCGGCTGGGCCGGTGACCGGTGGGGACGGTGGCGGGTGTTCCTCTGCGGGCACCTCGGCCTGCTGGTCGTGTACGGGCTGCTGCTGTCGCCGCTCGACGGCACGGTCCTGACCGTGACCGTGCTCGCCGTCCACGGTGCCTTCTACGCCGCCACCGACGGGGTCCTGATGGCGGTGGCCGCGCCACTGCTTCCCGAGGCCGGCATGGCCGGGGGCATGGCCGTGCTCCAGACCGGGCAGGCCGTCGGCCGGTTCGGATGCTCGGTTCTCTTCGGCGCGGCCTGGACCTGGTGGGGGCCGACCACCGCGCTCCTGTCGGTCTCGCTCGCCCTGGTCGTCGCCCTGGCGGTCGGGCTGGTCGCCGGGCTGGGCGCGACGGTACGGCAGACCGCCTCATGAGCACCCGGATCCGGTTCGTCCTCCTGGCTTCGGCGGCGGTGCTCCTGTGCGTCGCCGCCACGGTCTCCGTGCTGACGGCGGTCCCGCGCGGCAAGGCCGCCTTCGGCACGGTCCGGCTCGACGCACCCGGACAGATCGTCTTCCGCGACACCCGGCCGGGGCCGACCCGGGACCATCTGGTCTCGGTGCCCGCCGCCGACCGGGGCACGCGGACCGTCAGCGCGGTCAGCTGCCTGCGGTTCTCCGCCGCGCACGGGACCGGGATCTGCCTGCGGGGAGCCGCCGGCCTGACGCCCCGTTTCGATGCCGTGGTCCTCGACGCGGGCCTGCGCGAGCGTCGGCGGGTGACCCTGCCGGGCACACCCACCAGGGCCCGGGTCTCCCCCAGCGGCCGGATGGCCGCCTTCACCGTGTTCGTGAGCGGCGACTCCTACGGCGGGCTGGACTTCTCCACCCGCACCGGGATCCTCGACACGGTCACCGGGGCCTACGTGCCCAGCCTGGAGACGTTCGACGTCGTCGGGATGACGAAAACCCCCGACATCAACTTCTGGGGCGTGACCTTCGCCGACGACGACCGTTTCTTCGCGACCATGGCCATGCGCGGCAGGACCCATCTGGTGTCCGGAACGGTGTCCGGTCACCGGGTCCAGGTGCTGCGGGACAACGCCGAGTGCCCGTCGCTGTCCCCCGACGGGACCCGGCTGGTGTTCAAGAAGCGCGTCAGGGCGGCCTCCTCCGGCCAACCGTGGCGGCTCCACGTGCTGGATCTCGCCACGCTGCGTGACAAGGCCCTGGCCGAGACCCGTAGCGTCGACGACCAGGTCGCCTGGCTGGACCCCGGCACCGTGGCCTATGCCCTGCCCGCGGATTTCGGCAGCGATCTGTGGTCGGTCCCGGCCGACGGCACCGGTGCCCCGGGCAGGATCCTCGAGGCCGCCGCGTCACCGGTCGCCGTCAGCCGGTAGGCGGCCGTCAGCCCGGACAGCCTGAGCGCCCACAGCGGCCCGGGTGGCAACCGCTCCCGGCCTTTGGCGGCGCGAAGCCGAAGTCCCGGGCACCCACGGGGGCGGCCGGGACTTCGGAGAAGAACGGTCAGACGTTGAAGCCGAGGGCGCGGAGCTGCTCGCGGCCGTCGTCGGTGATCTTGTCGGGGCCCCACGGCGGGAGCCAGACCCAGTTGATCTTCAGTTCGTCTGCGAGGTCGGCCGTGGCGCTGTTGGCCTGGTCCTCGATGACATCGGTCAACGGGCACGCGGCGCTGGTGAGCGTCATGTCGAGGGTGATGGTCCGCTTGCCCTCGTCCTCGGACAGCGTGACGCCGTAGATCAGGCCGAGGTCGACGACGTTGATGCCGAGCTCGGGGTCGACGACGTCGCGCAGCGCCTCGAGGATCTGCTCTTCCTCGTCGGTCATCGTCTCACCACCGGTCAGGGCGTCGAGCGCCGCTTCCTCGGCTGAGGGGGCCAGTTCGGTCATGAGGATTTCTCCAGAGTCTGGGCGGTCGCGTCCTTCCAGGCCATCCAGCCCAGAAGAGCGCACTTGATGCGGGCGGGGTACTTCGAGACGCCGGCGAAGGCGACGGCGTCCTCCAGGACGTCCTCGTCTGGTTCGCCCGCGCCGCGGGACTGCATGAGCGCCAGGAACTCCTCCCCGACGACCAGCGCCTCCTTGACGGACTTGCCGATCACCAGGTCGGCCATCACCGAGGCGCTGGCCTGGCTGATCGAGCAGCCCTGCCCGTCGTAGGACACGTCCAGGACGGTCGCGTCGTCGGTGCTGCCGTCGAGGTGGACCCGCAGCGTGATCTCATCGCCGCAGGAGGGGTTCACATGGTGGACCTCTGCCTCATACGGCTCCCGCAGCCCCTTGTGGAGGGGATTGCGGTAGTGATCCAGAATGATCTCCTGGTACATGGACTCGAGCTGAACCACATCACACCGTCCTGAAGAACTTCTGCGCCTGCCGCACCCCGTCGGCGAGCACGTCGACGTCGCTGAGCGTGTTGTACACGTAGAAAGACGCCCGGGTCGTCGCGGGTATTCCGTAGCGGCGGCAGATCGGCCAGGCGCAGTGGTGTCCGGTACGCACGGCGATGCCCAGATCATCGAGAACCTGGCCCACGTCGTGCGGGTGGATGTCGGCGACCGTGAAGGACACCGTCGCGCCCCGGGCCTCGGCCGTGGCGGGGCC
>JBDSTJ010000217.1:0-6786 GCA_039928335.1 Streptosporangiaceae bacterium
AACGACGATGCTACGAGACTTCAAGGTCCCGGTAACACGGCGCGGGCATTTACCCAAGCCCCGATCGATTGAAGAACCTGACTCACATGACCCTCCGATCACAAGAAAGTTGATCGAAACTTAGACTGAGCCTTTTTCAGCAGCGGGCCGGGGTTCGTTGATCACAACGTGATCGCGGTTGGTGTGATGGCCTGAAACGTAAGGAAACCCCTGGTAGGACGGGTGATCTCTCACAACCGACCGTCCCCACCAGAGGCCTCACATGCTGTTTTATCGTGCTTCGCTGCCGTTGTCGCGCCGGACCCTGGACTACACGACCGGAGTGGTCCGCCGGCACCGCAAGACCATCGGAAGTAAGGGCCGGGCCCTCACTCCGGGGGCGCAGGCCCTGATGGTGCTGGTCTACCTGCGGAAAGGTGAGACGTTCGCCGACCTGGGGGCCGGGTTCGGGGTGTCGACCACGACCGCATGGCGGTACGTCAACGAAGCCGTGATGTTGCTGTCCGCGAGGTCCCCGAAGCTCGGCCAGGCGTTGCGGAAGGCCAAGAAGGACGGGCTGCTCCACCTCGTCCTGGACGGCACTCTCATCCCGATCGACCGGGTCCGGGCCGACCGCCCGTTCTACTCCGGCAAGCATCGGATGCACGGGATGAACCTGCAGGTCATCGCCGGTCCCGACGGTGCGATCGTGTGGGTGTCAGGGCCTGTTCGCGGTGCCACCCACGATCTGAAGGCCGCCCGGATCTGGGGCATCATCCGAGAACTCGCCGCCACCGGGCTCATCGTGCTGGCCGACAAGGCCTACCAAGGCGCGGGCGACCACATCAAGACCCCGTACAAGGGCAAGAACAAACCCGAGGCGAAGAAGACAGCCAACCGCGCCCACGCCAAGCTCCGCGGACCCGGCGAACGCGCGAATGCCCAGCTCAAAGCCTGGCGGATCCTCCGGAAACTACGCTGCTGCCCCCATCGCGCCGGCCATCTCGCCAAGGCCATCCACACCCTTCACATCCGCGAGACCGCCACGTACTGAAAAAGGCTCAGTGTCAGGCGACACAAAAGGCTGCTGCTCCGTTACTGGATTGGCGCGTGGGTTACTGGCGGAATGCTCTGGAAAACGCATGTGAGTATTGGTGAGCCCCTCTACGATAATTCAGGTGACACAGCAGCGACGCAGAGCGAACAAGCTACTCATCATCGTCGGTCTGGTGACGCTGGTTTTCGGGCTCTGGCTCCTGGTCTCCTATTACGGGGCAGCCAGCCAGGCGGCCGTCGTGGCCGGCATCGCCGCCGTACTGAGTCTGCTGGTGACAGTCCTCGGCTATCTTCGGGACAGCCAGCGACCCCCACTCCAACTCCAGGAACTCGCCGATGACCTGGCGAACACGGTCCGGAGCCAATGGCTCGACGAAGCCAAGGCCCGGCGACTCCGTGATCCGAAGGTGCTGCCGCTGACCTGGACCGCGGCCGATCCGGCCCTCGGCGACGACCCGGCCGCCGTGGTCGGGCCCGGCAGCCCTGGACTGCCACTGCGACTGCGACTGGACGGACGGCTGGACGGCAGTTTCGACAAGGTGGCCTGCCAGCTCGCAGCCGGCTACGGGCAGATACCGAGCGGACGCCTGGTCGTGCTCGGTGAGCCCGGCGCGGGCAAGACCGTCCTGGCGATCCTGCTCACACTGGGCCTGCTCGACAACACCAGCAGGACACCGGCCGCCCGGGTGCCGGTGCTGCTGACGGCGGCGTCCTGGGATCCGGTCACGGAGTCGATGGACGCCTGGGTCGTACAAACGCTGGCCACTTCCTATTACGGCGGCCGACCGGAGATCCCCCGGCTTCTGCACGATCGCGGGCTGCTGCTGCCGATCCTCGACGGGCTCGACGAACTCCCCGAGTCGTCCCGGCGCAGTGCTGTCCGGGCCGTCAACCAGTCGATCGGGGCCGAGCATCCCGTCGTGGTCACCTGCCGGTTCGCCGAGTACGAGGACGTCATCGAGGGTGGTATCCCGGCGTTGCACCGCGCACCGGTCGTAGGGGTCTCCCCGCTGTCTGCCGAGGACGTGATCGTCTATCTCAAGGCGGTCGCCTGGCCCGACGTCACCGACTGGAAGGCGGTGTACGACCATCTGAAAGAAATGCCATCGAGTCCGATCGCGACGGCACTGTCCACCCCGCTCATGGTGTCGGTGGCCCGCCGGGTCTACCAGCGTTGCGGCGGCGACCCCACCGAGCTCCTCAACACCACGAAGTTCGGCAACAGGCACGCAGTCGAGGACGAACTCCTCAGCCGGATCATCGACGCTGCCTACAGCCCGGACCGGCTGCCTTCAGGAGAGCCGATCGCCGGGACGGGTGGGAAGTGGGAGGCCGACCAGGCGCGCCGCTGGTTGCGGTTCCTGGCCCGCTATCTCCACCAGCACCGGGAACGCGACCTGGCCTGGTGGCAGCTGAGTGAGCGCCTGATCTCCCCTTGGATCGCTCCGCTGATCGGGCTCGGGATCGGGACCGTTCTCATGGTCCTCGTGACGGTCTGGGTGTACTTTCTCGCCTCGGCGGAAGAGGCGAACTCTGACCGCTTCCTCACCTCCCTGGCCGTCGGCGCCGGTGTCGGCGCAGCGTTCGCCCTGCTGGCCATCCTCGCCTGGTTCACCGGTACGGGACGCTCCCCGGGGCGGCCGTCCCTGAGCAGGCGCGGCTCACTGAGCAGGTTGCGCCGCGGTTTCGTGAGCGGCCTCGTCCTGACGGCCTTCATCGCCGTGCCCGGTCTGCTGTTCACGGCACTGCTCATCTCGGTCAGCAACGACTGGAGCATCTCCGACGTCCAGAACTACTGGTCGGGACTGATGATCGCGGGAGCGCTCGCGATATTGTTCGGTCTCGCCCTGGCGGCTCACAGCTGGTTCGATGCTCCACCAGCGCGCTCAGCCGAGGCCAGCCCGCTCGGCTTCGTCCAACAGGACCGCCGATCCTCCCTCTATGGCTCGCTGGCGGCGGGCGGGATCCTGGGGGTGGGGGCGAGTCTCGCCCTGGCCGCCGGTATGGTGGCGGCCTCCCTCACCACCACAGGCCTCGCCGGCGGTTGGTCGGGCGGACCCATGCCCGTCAGCCTGGCCGTGGATCAGGCGGTCTCCGGCTTCAAGACCGATGACGACGTCTACGAGATGGTCGGGGCGCTGTTCGTCCTACCTGCGATGATCTTCACTTTGCTGGTGCTCCTGTCCCGGGCGTGGCCGAGGTTCCTGGTGGCCCGGCTGGATCTGGCCGTGCGGGGCCGCCTGCCGCTGCGGCTGATGGGATTCCTGGCGGATGCCAGGGAGCAGGAAGTGTTGCGGCAGTCAGGCGGGACCTACCAGTTCCGGCACATCCGCCTCCAGGAATGGCTCGCCAACCAGCCGCCCGACGCTGACAGGACGCCAGAGGCCGCACGCCGCGCGAGGCGAGTCCGGCGTGGTGTCCTGGCGATGGTAACGGCGGTCGTCCTCGCCGGGGGCGCATCCCTGATCAGCGTCCTGCCGCACGACTCCTCGCGGGAGACCATCCTCGGCGCATCAGCCGACGTCGTGTTCAGCCGCGATGACACGTGGCTGGCCCGCACCTCATTCGATCGGGATGAACACGAATTCCTGACGCATGTCTGGGAGCTGGGGAAAGATGGAGACAGAAAGGTGCTGCACGCCGGCCGAGTCCTGACAATGGCATTCAGCTCTGACGGAAGTCACCTCACTACCGTCAGCAAAAGCGACGGAGACTCCGGCGTGAACTCTGAATACACCCTGCAACTGGAGCGCTGGGATGTGCGGACCGGACAGCGCGTCGGCACGACGACTGAAATCAGGGGTGCCCAGCCCGTGATGGGGTTCACGCCTCACGGCGATGTTCTCGCCACGTTGGAGTCACGCGCCACCGAAAAAATACAGACCCTACGAGGACGACGCTGGGACACCACGACGGGCGAGGAGATCGGCAAACCCGTCGAGTTCCGCACCGGGCCGGGAATCCCTGTGGCATTCAGCCCGGACCTGGCCTATCTCATGGTCGGAAGCATCCCATTGAACGGTTCACTGGGCCTCTGGAATTCCGCCACGGGACATGAGATACCCATCAAGTATTTCACTTTGCATGAGAATTTTGTGTTCGGCTCAAAAAGTGATGGCGGCCTCCTCCTCGCCGATAGGGACGGCACGATCCGGGTCTGGGACATCATCAAAGGCCGGCAGCTCCGCTCGGGCATTCCCGCCGGCGGCTCCGGCGCTATCAGAATCGGGCCCGGCGGGAGGACACTCGCTGTTGCCGGCGACGAGGATGCTCGTTCCTGGCGCTGCCACAACCTGGACAGCGGCTACGAAAGCGCCCCGCATACCGGTCACACCCGTCCGATCTCCGACATGGTGTTCAGCCATGACGGCCGAAGCCTCGCCACGAGCAGCACTGACGGTACGACCAGGCTGTGGGACGTCCCGGAGGAGTGCCGGTGACCGCCGTCAGGGACAGCCGTGGGTTCACGATCTGACCGGATCTCTGCGTGCGGGTGGGTTTACGGATGCCCCATTGGGCATGCTGCCCTCCATGGAGGGATGGCCGTGACAAGCCCGGTAGCGATGCGGCCGCCTGGGGAAACTTCATACACAGATACGTTCCGGATCATTTCGGCCAGTCCCTCGGTCACTCAGGAAGCGACCACGAAGCGCCGAATCGAAGGGAGCGCCGCCATGCAGACCAACGCATACCCCTATGACCGACCGGGGTTCGAGGTAGTACTCCTCCCAGGTGTGCCGAGGATCGTCTCGACGGCCCGGCGCATGCTCCATGACCTCCTGGGCGAGGACCACCCCGTCCTGGACGAGGCACAGATCTGCCAGAGCGAGCTGATCACCAACGCACTGAGGTACAGCGACTCCGGCGGTGAGGGCGGCCAGGTCCGGGTCGAGATCGAGTACGACCGCAGCCATACGACCGTCCGGGTCGTCGACGACGGCGGATCCGCCACGTTCCCGCAGGTCACACAGGCTTCCGACGAGAGCGGCCGGGGGCTCGCGATCGTGGCGGCCCTGGCCAGGGCGTGGGGAGTCCGGCAGGTCGGCCGCAGGACCGCGGTGTGGTTCACGATCTGACCGGACCTGCTGTTGTCCTCGCCTGGTGCGTCAGTGTGGCTCGTGGGTCCATCGGGCATGGGCCTCTCGCACGCACTACTCGGGGGAGAGAACATGCGCCAGACCCTTGCCGTCGCCGTCGCCGCCCTGTCACTGACCGTCGCCGCCCTGTCGGTGGCCGTCGTCCCGGCCGTGGCGGCGGCCGCCGTGGTGACGGCCACCACGCCCAGTCCGTACGGGATGGCCATCAGCGGCGCGGCCAACCACGCCAATCCGCTGCCGGGCCAGAAGCAGGTCCATTCCTTCACCGTGACGAACACCGGCACCGAGCCGCTGAGGGCCGCGTGGATCTCGGTGAAGGTCACCGACCGATGGACCGTGCGCGTCCCGGACGGCTGTCGGCCGGAGGGCGAGCGGACGCTGTGTGAGTTGGGCACGCTGTCACCGCGGGAGAGCCAGCGGGTCGCCTTCCGGATGACCGTACCCAGGAAGCCGGACTTCGGGCCGGTCCAGGTCAAGGCCAGGACCGGAGCGAAGATTCCCGGTGCGAGGTTCGCAGGGCCGACGCTCGTCCTGCAGATGACGGTCGTCAAGAACCGGGTCCCGCAGTGGCGCAAGGAGTCGATGAAGGCCAAACTGAATCCTATTCGGTTTTCTTTTCCGGGAGCGCGGAGGATCCAGTGCCCGATTTCAGCATGACCATCGGTGGTGTCCAGGTGGAGGCACCGCGCACGTTCGGGGTGGTGAACCCCGCCACCGGCGAGGTGCACGCCCAGGCCCCGGACTGCTCACCCGAGCAGCTCGACGCGGCGTTCGCCTCGGCGGCGGCGGCCTACGGAGACTGGCGGCGGGAGGAGGCCGGGCGGCGCAAGGCACTGCACGCGGCTGCCGACCTGCTCCTGAGCATTCCCGAGGGGCTCGCGCCGACCCTCACCGGCGAACAGGGCAAGCCGTTGAAGGAAGCCACCGGCGAGATCTTCACCGCCGGGCTGTGGCTCAAGTACTACGCCGACCTGGAACTGCCGCGCCAGGTGATCCAGGATGACGAGAAGGCGCTGATCGAGGTCGTCCGCAGGCCGATCGGCGTGGTGGCGGCGATCACCCCGTGGAACTTCCCGCTGGCCCTGGCCGCCTGGAAGATCGCGCCTGCGCTGCTCGCGGGCAACACGATGGTGCTCAAGCCGTCCCCGTACACCCCGCTGGCCACCCTCAGGATGGGCGAGCTGCTCGCTTCGGTGCTGCCGCCCGGCGTGCTCAACGTGATCAGCGGGGCCGACCCGCTGGGCGCGGCGATGACCGCACACCCCGTCCCGCGCAAGATCAGCTTCACCGGCAGCGTCGCGACCGGCAAGCGGGTCGCGGCGGCGGCCGCGCCGGACCTCAAGCGGGTCACTCTGGAGCTCGGCGGGAACGACCCGGCGATCATCTTGGACGACGCGGACGTGGAGAAGGTGGCCGGCAAGGTGTTCAACTCGGCGTTCTCCAACAACGGGCAGATCTGCTCGGCGATCAAGCGGGTATACGTGCCCGAGCAGCTGCACGAGGCGTTCGTGGAGGTGCTCGCCGCCAAAGCCTCGGCGGTCAGGGTCGGCGACGGGATGCAGGACGGCGTGCGGTGCGGACCGGTCAACAACAAGCCGCAGTTCGACCGGGTCGCCGAGCTGGTCGGGGACGCGCTCGGGCACGGCGCGCGGGC
>JBDSTJ010000218.1:0-7524 GCA_039928335.1 Streptosporangiaceae bacterium
ACGGCGACGGCCGCATCCCACCGCGGTAGCTTCGATCGATTCAAGCCGGCGACATCGAACGTCGCCGTCCGTGTGCCACCCGCCTTCACGGGGAACTCGATGCCGATCCTCGTCGCCCCCGACGTCAAGCGCCACAGCGTCCGGTCGTCATTGATGAACATCGCAATCGCATCGTCAGTCACCGGGCGACGCCCCGCCATCGGCTGCGGTGCAGCGTCGTCGACCGTGACCGTCACGTTGCAGCCGCTGTAGCAATTGAAGTCGCCTGCGTTCAGGACGAGATAGCTGCTGCGGCCCCATGACGCGTGGTCACGAAAGATCAGCCGGACGGAGCTCGCGCTCTTGCATCCTCAAGAACGACCTGCGCAGGGCGTTCTAGGCTCCGAATGCTCCGGCCTCGCGGAGGGCGGCGATCTGGTCATCGCCGTAGCCGAGCACCTCGTGGAGGATCTCCGAGCAGTGCTCGCCCGGGTCGGGGGCGGGCCTGGCGGCGGCCGGCGGGGCCTCGCCGACGACGCGCACCGGGAAGGGGAGCTGCTCCGCCAGGAGGTCGCCGGCCGGACTCCACGGCATGCGGGCGGCGAACTGAGGGTCCGCGCCGATGTCGGCCGGGGTGTTGACGGGGCCGATCGGGACGTCGTGGGCCAGGCCGACCTCGATCCACTCGGCGCTCGTCCTGGTGCGGAAGATCGCGGCCAGTTCGTGCCGCAGTACCAGGTCGCCGCGGGCGTGGTCGGCGAGTTCCGCGCCCGGGTGGGCCTCGAACAGGTCGTCCCGGCCGACGGCCGCGCAGAAGTTGCGCCAGAACTTGCGCTCGGAGGCCATGAAGAGGACGTGCCCGTCCTTGGAGGCGTAGAACTGGTAGCGGACACCGTCGGCCATGCCCGCGGTGCCCGGCGGCCTGCGCTCGTACCCGTCGGCGGCGTTGCCGGTGACCTCCTCCTGGGGCCGGATGTGGGCGCGGTGGCCTTCGCTGCGCAGCCAGTCGAACGCGGCGGCCGCGTCGGACTGGGCGACCTCGAGGTGGCAGCCCTCGCCGGTCTCCCGGGCGCTCAGCACGGCCGCGAGGATCGCGGCGGTGCCGAAGAGCGGCCCGGCGGTGATCCCGATCGAGGTGTGGTCGGGGATCGACGGAAGCCCGTCCGGGCCGGGGACCGGGGCGACGGTGCCGGCCCAGGCGTCGTAGGCGATTCCGTGGCTGGGCAGGTCCCGGTAGGGACCGGTCATGCCGTAGCCGGAGATGGTGAACATCACCACCTTGGGGTTGATCTCCCGGAGCCGCTGGTAGCCGAGCCCCCGGCGGTCGAGCCCGCCGGGCCGCATCGCCTCGACGACCACGTCGGCCCGCGCGACCAGCTCCAGGAAGGTCTGCCGGCCGCCCTCGGTGCGCAGGTCGAGGACGATGCTGCGCTTGCCCCTGCTGATGTGCAGGTGCAGCAGTGACCTGCCCTGGACGATCGGCCAGCTCATCGACCGGATGTAGTCACCCGAGGGCGGTTCGACCTTGATCACGTCGGCGCCGAGGTCGGCGAGCGGGGTGGAGACCGCGCCGGGGCCGAGCATCGAGCACTCCACCACGCGCAGGCCGGACAGCAGGTTGGTTCCCAGGGACACCGGAAGCTCCTATTCTGTAGATTGTCTATTTTATCAAAGATGCTGAGCGGGAAGCAGGGCACATGTCACGCCGCTACGAGCCGGTCGAGGGCCTGGACGCCGAGGTCGAGGCCGGGGTCCTCCGGCTCACCCTGAACCTCCCCACGCGCCGCAACGCGCTCAACGACACCTCGATGGCCGGGCTCATCCGGTGTATCGAGCAGGCCACCACCGACGACGGGCTGCGAGCGGTCCTGCTCACCGGAGCCGGGGGCGACTTCTGCAGCGGGTTCGACATCGTCGGCCGCAACACCCGTGGCCCCGACGCCGTCAAGCCCCGCACCGGCAGCATCCAGCGCAGGCTGCCGACCCAGGCCAACCGGCTGATCCCGCTGCTGCTCGACCTCCAGTTGCCGGTCGTCTGCGCGGTCCGCGGCTGGGCCGTGGGGATCGGCGCGCAGCTCGCGGCGGCCGCCGACTTCACGGTGACCGCCGACGACGCCGTCTTCTGGTATCCGTTCCTGCGCCGTGGCTTCACTCCGGACTCGGGCAGCACCTGGCTGCTCCCCCGGCTGGTCGGCACGGTCCGGGCCCGGCAGCTCCTGCTGCTGGACCGCAAGTTCAGCGGTGCCGAGGCCGCCGACTGGGGCCTCGTGCACACCGCCGTACCCCCAGCCGAGGTCACCAGGACCGCGCAGGCGCTGGTCGCCGAGCTCGGCGCCGGGCCGACGGTGGCGATCGGGCTCACCAAGGCCCTGCTCGCCGCGGCGCCCGACCACGACCTGCGCCGCCACCTGGGTGACGAGGCGTACGCGATGGAGCTGGGTTCGCGGAGCCCGGACTTCCGTGAGGGCATGAAGGCCTTCGCTGAGCGGCGGTCGCCGGAGTTCGGCGGCAGGTAGGGTCGTCAGTCGGTCTTCCACCGGGGCTCGCGCTTCTCGGCGAAGGCCGCCGGACCCTCGGCCTGGTCGGGGTGACCCCACACCCCCACCAGCTCCGCCGCACCGGCCTTGCACGCGTCGGTCAGGCCCTGCTCCAGCGCGCCCCACAGCGCCCGCTTGGTCGCCGCCAACGCCGCCGGAGAGTTGCGTGCGATCTTCTCAGCGAGTTCCTGGGCGGCCTCGTGCAGCCGCTCGGGCGGGTCGATCACCTCGCTGACCAGGCCGAGCTGGAAGGCTCGGTCGGCGCTCATCCGCTCGTACCGGCCGACCAGCGCCATCCGCAGCACCGCCTCGACCGGCATCTTGCGCATCAGCGCGATGGTCTCGATCGCGCTCACCTGGCCCACCGAGACGTGCGGGTCGGTGAAAGCCGCGTCCGAGGCGGCCAGGACGATGTCCGCGTCGGCCACGAAGTGCAGGCCGCCGCCGGCGCAGACGCCGTTGACGGCGGCGATCACCGGCTTGTCGATGCCGAGCTGCCAGGAGGTGAAGCCGAGGTCCCACTCCTCCACCGACTTGCGGTAGCGCTCCATGCCGACGCCGTCGGTGGCGAGTTCGAGCACGTCCGCCCCGGTCTGGAAGGACTTGCCGTTGGCGGCGTTGACGATCACCCGGACCTCGGGGTCGTCGGCCAGTTCCGTCCAGGCCAGCCGCAGCTCGTCGCGCATGGCGTTGTTCATCGCGTTGCGCCGCTCGGGGCGGTTGAAGACCAGCCAGCCGACGTGGCCGTGCCGGGAGACCTCAAGGGTCTGATAGCTCATCGAACTTCCGTTTCGTCAGGGGACGCGGTCCCGTCAAAGCTCTCGACGAGACTGCGCCGGAGCACCTTGCCGATCTCGGTGCGGGGGAAGTCGTCCACGAACCGCACCGCGACCGGCACCTTGTAGCCGGCGAGGGACTCCCGGGCGAAGACCCGCAGGTCGGCCTCCTCGGGCTTCTCGCCGGCGGCGGAACGCACCCAGGCCACCGGCACCTCGCCGAGCCGGGGGTCGGGCACCCCCGCGACGCAGGCGTCGGCCACCTGGGGATGCTGCCGGAGGACCTCTTCGACCTCCTGTGGAACGATCTTCATTCCACCGCGGTTGATCATGTCGGAGACCCTGCCCTCGATCCACAGGAAGCCCTCGGCGTCCAGCCTGCCGAGGTCGCCCGTGCGCAGGAATCCGCCCTCGTCCCGGTCGGACGCCGGATCCTCGCGCGTCGCGAACGGGGAGCTGATCCAGATCTCGCCGGGCTGCCCCGCCGGCGCGTCCCGGCGGTCCTCCTCGAGGATCCGGATGACCACCCCGGGGTGGGCGCGGCCGACCGCGCCCAACTTGGCGGCGCCGAACTCGCGGAGGTCCGCGGCGGTCCAGCCCACGACCTCGCTGCCGAGCTCGGTCTGCCCGTAGGAGTTGAGCACGTCCACCCCGAACCGGTCCCGGAACCGGCGTGCCTGGTCCGGGGCGAGCGGGGCGGTCACCGAGCGGACGAACCGCAGCGGCTCGAGGTCGGTGATCCGGGGGTCCTCGGCCAGCATCGTCATCATCGCCGGGGCGAGGACCGTGGACCTGATCCCGAACCGCTTGACCAGCCCGGCGTAGTCGACCGGGTCGAACCGGTCGAGCAGCACGACGGGCGCGCCCAGGCGGAGGGCGAACAGGGTGTTCCAGATGCCGGCCCAGAGCGCGAGAGAGCTCGGGATCAGGTTCGGCATGGGCGGCCGGTCGGGCCGCGCCCTCGCACCGCCGCGCAGCCGGGCGATGACCGTGTCGATGCCGTCCCGTACACCCTCGTGCCGCAGCACCACCGGCTTGGACGCCCCGGTGGTGCCCGAGGTCCGCAGGATGATCGCCTCGCCGTCGGCGAACCGGCCGGCGGCCGTGGGCCGGCCGGTACGGTGCGGCGCCCAGAGCCCGGGGAGCTGCTCGACGAGCACGTTCAGGTGGTCGGGCACCCGGCCGGCCTGGTCAGG
This sequence comes from Streptosporangiaceae bacterium, assembly GCA_039928335.1. Lineage (GTDB taxonomy): Bacteria > Actinomycetota > Actinomycetes > Streptosporangiales > Streptosporangiaceae > Actinocorallia. The sequence continues at coordinate 4,489 of JBDSTJ010000218.1, forward strand.
TCCGGTCACCACGACCGCCGGCCCGAGCTCGCGCAGGTGGCCGTGCAGTTCGGAGTCGGTGAGCCGGGCGTTGACCGGGACGTAGACGCCGCCCGCGAGCCAGGTGGCGAACATCGCGGTGACGGCGCGGACCCCGTCGTCCACCAGGCAGGCGACGGGCCAACCGGCCACCGGTCCCAGCCGCCCGGCCAGGACCCGCGCGGCCGAGGTCACCTCGGCGAGGGTCAAGGACTGGTCGCCCCGGTGGAGCATCGGCAGGTCCGGCGGGCCGGGATGCCCGATCAGGAAGTCGGCGAGCCCGCCGTCGGTGTACGGCTTCTGGTCGGTCAATGCCGTTCGCCTCTTTCTGCGGTCCACTGGGGATGGCCCGCCTCCTGGCGCGACCGCGGGGCGCGTTCCGCGGCCGATCCAGGAGGCGGAGTGGTGGGGCGGCGCGTCACGGCGCCGCGGTGAGGAGTCCGGCGAGCCGGTCGGCGTGCTCCTCGGGCCGACCCAGCAGTTCCCGGCTGGTCCAGGCCCGTTTGTAGTACAGGTGGGCGTCGTGCTCCCAGGTGAAGCCGATGCCGCCGTGCAGCTGGATGTTGTCCGCTGCGACCCTCACGTAGGCCTCCGAGCAGTACAGCTGTGCCACGGCGGCGACGACCGGCAGCGTGGGCAGGCCGGTGAGGCCGCCCACCCGGTCCGCAGCGTCCTCGGGCGCGAGCGCGTCGGCGGCGGCCTGGGCCGCCGCGATGGCCGCCGACCGGGCGGACTCGACCTGGATGAGCAGGTCGGCGAGCTTCTGCTTGATCGCCTGGAAGCCTCCGATGGGCCGGCCGAACTGGATGCGGGTCTTGGCGTAGGCGACGGCGGAGTCGAGGCAGCGTGCCGCCCCGCCGGCCTGCTCGGCGGCCAGGAGCGCGCGGGCCACGTCCAGGGCCATGCCGAACGCCTCGGCCGCGTCGCCGGTGCCGATCCGGGTCGCGGGCACACCGTCGAGGACGAGCGCGGCCTGCTTCCGGGTGAGATCCAGGGTGACCAGCGGCGTCACGGTGAGGCCCGGCGCGCCGGACTCCACGGCGTACACCGCGAGCCCGTCCTCGGCCCGGACCGGCACCAGGATCAGGTCGGCCGAGGCGCCGTCCACGACGAAGCTCACCTCGCCCGTCAGCACGGGCCCGCCGGCACGCACGCTCAGCTCGACCAGCGCGCCGCCGGGAGCGTGCCGGCCGGCCGCGTCGGCCGTGACGGCGGTGCCGACGAGCGAGCCGTCGCACAGGCCGGGCAGATACCGCGTGCGCGCGTCGGGGTCGTCCAGGGCCAGCAGCAACGGGATGGCGAGGGCGGCGGTGGCGAACAGCGGGGCGCACAGCAGTTCCCGGCCGGCCTCCTCGAAGACCACACCGAGCTCCACCAGCGAGAACCCTCCCCCACCGTGCTCCTCGGGCACCGCCAGGCCCGCCAGGCCCAGCTCCCGGGACAACCGTCGCCAGACCCCGGCGTCCCAGCCGCCCGCGGTCTCCATCTGCCTGCGGACCTCGGCCGGGGGCGACATCGCCTTGAAGGCCGCGCTCACCGACTCGCGGAGCAGGACCAGTTCGTTGTCGCTCATCGGCGCTCCCGGGCGAACCGGTCGATCGTCTCGGTGAACGCCGATTCCAGGGTGGCCGCCCCGCCGGGCGGGTCCGGCAGCCGGACCGGTCCGTGCTCCCGGCTGGGCAGCAGAACGGTCGCCGAGGCGGGCGAGGTGATCTCGCCGCGCTGGTTGCGGGTACGCAGCTCCAGGTCGACGGCGGGGCGGCCGCCGTCGGCGAGATAGTGCCGGGTGACCTCGCCCTCGACCCACTGCACGTCGCCCACGTAGTTGAACTTGCGGAACTCCACCCGCAGCCGCCACAGCCAGGCGTCGTCGCCCATCCAGTCGGTGCAGGCGTGGATCAGCCAGGTCTCCCGCATCCGCCCGTAGTCGAAGGTGGTCGGGTTGCCGGACCTGCGGGCGAACTCGGGGTCCCAGTGCACCCGCTGCATGACGTCGGGCACCCCCAGGTCGTCCCGGTGGTAGAAGCGCGGGATCCGCATCCGGTTGCGGTAGGCGAGCCGCAGCGGCGCGACGTCGTACATGCCCATGCCCATGCCGACGTGCCAGCAGACCATGTCGGTCACCGTCAGGGGCCCCTTGACCAGCGGGCTCACCGGGTCACCGACCTTGACCTCCTCCCACCAGCGCTGCTCGGCCCCACGCGGCCCCTCGGCGGCGTACTGCGCGTCCAGGTCGGCGACGGCCTGCTCGTCCCAGGGCTCGATCGTGACCGCGTCGTACTTCTTGCGCTCGCGGGCCTTGGCGCGCTCGGTCCGGTACATCATCCGGTACTGGGCGCCCAGCAGGGTCCCGTCGTCGGTCTGGAAGGCCTGGGAGGTCCACTCCTGGATGCCGCGCCCGCCGAAGTCGCTCGGCTTGTCGGTCACGCCGACGAGCGCGGTGCGCCGGAAGATCTGGTGGTCGGGGGCGAGCGGGGCCCACCACTCACGCTCGCTCGCGGCGTAGAAGGCGTGCACGCCGCGCAGCGGGTCGCCCTTGAGTTCGGGCTGCCTGGCCAGCTCTGCGTCGGTCAGCGCGTCCTCCCCGATGAGGCTGTCGCCCCCGATCAGGGCGGGCGGCGCGATCGCGCCCTTCCACCGGGTGGCCGCGCAGTAGCCGGGATCGGACCACAGCGGGTTGTCGTCGCCGTAGGAGCGGGCCACATGCCGGAACGCGTCCTCGCCGGGGCGCCGATAGTGCGGCTGGGACGGATACAACTGGGGGACGCCGATCCGCGACCGCAGCGCCGCGACTCCCTCGTCCGTGATCGTTCCGGTTGCCACGTCACCTGTCCGTCCCTCGGCGGCCGGGGCCGCAGTTCCAGTGATGCAGATCTTATATATTATGATAGATACTTCAAGTCGATGCCACCCCCGGCGCCTTGGAGGTCCAGGACGATGAGCGGCACCCTCTCGGTCGAACGGCACGGCCCCGTCGGCTGGCTGATCTTCGACCGGCCCGACCGGGGCAACGCGATG
>JBDSTJ010000219.1:0-5826 GCA_039928335.1 Streptosporangiaceae bacterium
GGGCGCACGGCCGGACGGTTCCGTCGAGTACTCCTTCACGTGCGCGGCCGAGCCGCCGGTGATCCGGTCGACCTCGGGCGAGGTCGTGCTGACCCCGCCTGGTGAGCCGGCGCCGCCTTCGGTGCCGGTCGAGGACGCCTGGGTCGAGGGTCCGGGCGGCCGGATCCACGCGCTGGTGTCCAGGCCGGCCGGCGACGGGCCGTATCGGACGGTCTTCGACGTGCACGGCGGGCCGACCGCGCAGGACACCGACGCCTTCAACCCGGGCACCGCGGCGTGGGTGGACCACGGGTTCGCGGTCGTCCAGGTCAACTACCGGGGGTCGACCGGTTACGGCTCGGCCTGGCGGGACGCGCTGGAGGAGAAGGTCGGGCTGATCGAGCTCGAGGACATCAAGGCGGTCCGGGACTGGGCCGTCGCGAGCGGGCTCGCCGACCCGGCCGGGCTGGTGCTGACCGGCGGCTCGTGGGGCGGCTACCTGACCCTGCTGGGCATCGGGACCCAGCCGGCCGACTGGTCGGTGGCGGTCGCGGCGGTGCCGGTCGCGGACTACTTCGCGGCCTATGAGGACGAGATGGAGGCCCTGCAGGGCTTCGACCGGTCGCTGTTCGGCGGGTCGCCCGAGGAGGTTCCGGACAAGTACCGGGAGTCCTCGCCGCTGACCTACGTCGATGCCGTCCGGACTCCGGTGCTGATCCTCGCGGGGGAGAACGACCCGCGGTGCCCGATCCGGCAGATCACCAACTACCTGGACAAACTCGACGAACTTGGCAAACCGCACGAGGTCTACCGATTTGACGCAGGCCACGGGTCATTGGTGATTGAAGAAAGGATCAAGCAGGTGGAAGTAGAAATCGGCTTTGCCCTGAAGAATCTGGATATCGCCTGATTAGCCCGTCGTTTCGCTGATCAACGACATGGGGATCCCCCCTTTCGGTCCTGAGGGGGGATTCCATGAGTCTGAGACCGATGTTCTTCGGCGCGGGCGGCCTGGTGCTGCTCGCTGCGTGCGGCAGCGAATCCGCGTTGATCGTCAAACCGTCGGCGCCGCCGGTGATCGCCCACCAGGTCGCCCTGGTGCCGGTCGTCGACATGTCGGCCAGGCTCGGCCAGCCGGTCGTGTACACCATGATGCAGTTCGCGGGGATCAAGCGTTTCTCCAACGGCAGGTGCGCCTCGCGCTCGAACAAGTCGTGCACCTCCTATGAGGGGATGCGGCGCGGTACCGTCGCCGGCGTCATCGCCCTCAAAAAGGCCAGCAAATGCAAGATCATCGTTTCGGGCGGGACCGAGAAGGGCCACGCCAAACAGAAGTACAGCCACGAGAACGGCTGGAAGGCCGACGTGATGCCGACCCGATGCGTCGACGCCTATGTGCACAAACACCTCAGGAAGGTCGGCGAGCGCAGCGACGGATCCGCGCTGTACCGGGCCGGGTCAGGCCCGCTCTACGCCGACGAGCACGGCACCCACTGGGACATCCTGTTCGCGCCCGCCTGGTGCCTCAAGAGGATGATCAGGCACGCACGTTGCGAATGATGTCGACCAGCTCCCGGGTGACCGACCGGAACCCCGGCAGCCGCGACATCGACACCATCCTGTCGACCAGCGGCACCGTCCGCCGGACCAGCAGATAGGTCTTGGCGCACTCGGGGGAGTCGTCGTGCACCCAGTAGAGCACGACACCCATCGAATACAGCCAGAGCAGCTCGGGGAGCTCCTGCCGGAAGTCGTCGTCGAGCTTGAGGTCCGACCCGTCCACGACCTCGCGGTAGATCGCGATCGCGGCCGCGCGGGCCGGCCCGGAGTCGGAGCTGAACGGGTTGAGCGGGCTCGTCGGCTCGGCCGCGAACTTGAAGAACTTCCCGGCGAAGGCGTGGTAGGGCACCATCGTGTCGACCCGGGCCAGCAGCACCCCCAGCAACCGGGGCGCGAAGCCGCTCTCCCGGTCGAGCACCGCACGGCAGGCCGCGTTGTGCTCGTCCTGGAGCTCGTCGTAGTACGCCTGGATCAGTTCTTCCTTGGAGCCGAAGTAGTAGTAGGCGTTGCCGACCGAGACCCCGGCCTCCTTGGCGATGGCCCGCATGGTCGTCGCCTCGTATCCGGTCTCGCGGAACAGCCGCAGCGCCGTCTCCACGATCAGCGCGCGGGTCTGCTCCGACCGTCCTGCGGCCTTCGGCTCGTTCACACCCCAACCCTAGGCTCTTCTCTACCAGGGTGCGCTGCCGTCGGTGGTCTCCTCGACTTCGGTCGTGGGCTCGTCACTGAGGCGGGCGTCGACCTGCGGGTTGAGACTGCGGTGCACGGCTCGGGCGATCCGCTCGATCGAGGCCACGCCGTAGGACATGGACGGGTCGTCGTGGGTGAGGACGGCGAACATGTAGTCGCGGCCCCTGCCGTCGAACGTCCCCAGGCTGTGGACCCGCCACCGGTGGGTGCGGCGCGGCACCCAGCCGTTCTTGACGTGCACGCTCACCCCGCGCGGCGCTCCCGCCGGGGTGCCCCAGCGCTGGCCGGGCGTCACGTCGTGCATCAGTCCGAGCAGGTAGGACCGGGACGCGTCGTTGAGGATCGCTCCGTGCGAGGTCAGCATCCGGAGCAGTTTCAGCTGGTCGTAGGCCGTGATCTGGGTCAGGCCCCAGTGCGCCGACGGGCTGGCGCGCGTCGACCTCATGCCGAGCTGGTCGAACAGCCGCTGGACCCGGGCCCGGCCGACCTGGGACCACAGCTTCGAAGTGGCGTTGTTGTCCGACCGGGTGATCGCGGCGCGGGCCAGGGACTTCTCCCGGGCGGTCAGCCCGCGCTTGTGCGCCAGCTTGAGCAGCGTCGCCACGACGGCGACCTTGACCGTGCTGGCCGAGTCATAGCGCCGGGTCGAGGCCAGGAAGCACCACAGTCCGCGCCGGCGGTCGTACAGGGCGAAAGAGGTCGTGCTCGACCGGCCGCGCAGCGCGGTGCGGAGGTCGGCGCTCAGCCGTTTGGCGAGCTTGGGGTGCGTCTTGGACGTGCAGTACCGCGCTGTGGCGGCCGACGCCGGGGCCGCCGGCAGGACGGTGACGGGCAGCAGCGTGAGTGCCGCGGCCAGGGCCAGCGCGCGGATCCCCCTGATCATGTGGACCAACCTAGGGGATCGGCCGCAGGCGTGACACCGCCCGGCCACCGGGGATCGGTGACCGGGCGGATCCGGGGGATCGTCAGCAGTTGGACGGGGCGGGCTTGGCGGCGAAGCGGTCGCCGATCCAGCCGGTCACGTCGTTGATGGCGAGGCTGTCGGTCAGCAGGTGCTCACCGGGGTAGGTGTTGTTCCACTGGGTGGTGATCCCGGCCTGGCAGTACAGCCGCCGGGTCTCCTCCTCGGTCTCGTGCGGGATGATCTCCTCGAGGTAGCCGCGGTACTGGTACGTCGGGAAACCGATCTTGTATTTTGCCGAGCTGGCGGGGCCGCCGATGTTCACCCCGAGCTTCTGGGCGTCGACCGCCTCGCCCCAGGACAGGCCGCTGGCGTCCTTGAGCGGGTAGAGCTGCTCGAGGGTGTACCCGGCGGTGGTGAGGGACTTGATGTCGGTGCCCAGGAACTTCGCCAGGGTGCCGTACAGGCACAGGCTCTTGGCGTCCTTGACGGCCTGGACGCCCTTGGCGTTGATCAGGCCGGTGAACGGCAGCGTCGGGTAGGCGGCGTTCAGCCCGACGACCGCGTCGGCCAGGAACCCGGCGAACGGTCCGCCGTTGAGCTGCTTGGCCGTCAGCTTGAGGTCACCGGGGACGCCGCCGGCGGCGGCACCGACGACCTGGAGCTCCGGCGCGTAGGAGGCGGCCAGTTGGGAGCCCCACAGGGAGGCCGCGCCGCCCTCGGAGTACCCGGAGATCGCGACCTTGCCGTCGGCCTTGAGGGTGCCGAACGGGATCCGGCGGGAGGCCCGGACGATGTCGAGCAGGGCGTGCCCCGCGTTCGCACCGATCATGTAGGTGTGGGTCTGGCCGGTCAGGTAGCCGACGCCGTCGGTGGCGGCCACGGCGAACCCGGCCTTGAGGAACGCGGCGAGCTGCTCGCCCTCGTACTCGTCCTGGTACTCCCCGGCCAACTGCTTGGAGAACGCGCACTGCGGGCCGGAGCCGAGCGTGCCGGGATTGAAGGCGACGGTCGGGCGGGAGCCGCCCTTGGTCCAGGCCGCCTTGGGCACGGCCACGGTGCCCGACACGGCGATCTTCTTGCCGTTGAGGTCGGTGGAGGCGTACTTCACCTTCCAGGCGTTCATGGGAACGTTCCCGGGGACCTGGGGCAGGGTCACCGACCGGCAGGAGATCAGATCCCCCGCGGCGGCGGTGATGAAGGCGGGCGCGGTGTAGATCCCGGCGTCCGACTCCAGGCACAGGAGCGGAGCGGCGTTCGCGGCCTGCGGGAAGGCGGTCACCGTCCCGGCGAGGGCAATACCCGCTGTGAACAGAACTCTCAGCTTCATGACACTCCAGGGGTGGGTTGCCGCCCACTGTCCCTCCGAGGTCCGCCGTCCTTGTACGCAGATGTGACTAACGCTGGCCACCCTGTTTGTGAGCGGACTCATAATCGGTCCGCATCACCGCAGGTCACAGGTTCTTTGTCAGCCACCTGACAAGGCGGACCCGAGGTGGGCTCGCCTGGTGAGTGTCGCCCCGCGCCGCGCCGACCTACGTTGCGGGAGGTGAACGGAGGTGACACGGTTGTCGATTGCACTCTTGGGGCTCTCGGAGCAGCCATGGCGCGAGGTTCCGGCTGAGGAGGCCCAGTGGATGCGCCCGCATCTGCCGCGGCTCCTGGACGAGATGGTCGAGGGGATCCGGATCCACGTGCCGGAGTATGCCAGGCCCGGTGACGCGACCTACCTGCGGGTCGTCCGGCTGGCCGTCGAGTACGCCATGGAGCACTTCGTCAAGATCATCGCCGATCCGGACTCCTCCTGGAAGGAGGTCCAGCAGGTCTACTTCGACGTCGGCTACGGCGAGGCGGTCGAGGGCCGGAGCCTGGAGCACCTGCAGAACGCGATGCGACTCGGCTCCCGGGTGGCCTGGCGGAACCTCGCGATCGAGGCCGAACGGCTCGGCCGGCCCTACTCGATGATCAGCATTCTGGCGGAGGCCAACTTCGCCTATCTCGACCAGTTGTCCTCGGCGGCGGCGCACGGCTACTCCCGGGCCAGGGAGAAAGCGGCGGGCGAGCGCGAGCACCGGCGCGGCCGCCTGCTCAGCCTGCTGCTGTCCGACCCGCCCGCGTCCGCCGAGGTGATCGCCGAGCAGGCGGTGCTGGCCGACTGGCCGCTGCCCGCCCGGATCGCCGTGGTGCTGCTGCAGCCGCGGGTCGGCACCGGCGGCGACGGCCCCGCCGGGCTACCGCCGCACCTGCTGTCCGGGGTGGAGCGCGGCGGCCCGTGCCTGGTCATGCCCGACCCGGACGGGCCGAGCCGGATCTCCCAGCTCACCCTGCACCTGGCGGGCTGGACCGGCGCGGTCGGCCCGTCCGTCCCGATCGAGCAGGCCGGGGTCTCGCTGAGCTGGGCCCGGCGGGCCCTCGCCCTGCTGGACGCCGGGACGATCACGCCGCTGCCGGGTCCGCGGCGGGCCGCCCAGCTCGTCCGCGCCGAGGACCACCTGCCGAGCCTGCTGCTGCAGGAGGCCGGCACCCTGGCCGGTCCGCTGGCCGCCAAACGGCTCGCCCCGCTGCACAAAGCGGGTCCCCAGCAGGGGCTGCGGCTTGCTGAGACCCTGCTGGAGTGCATGAAGAACGGGTTCAACGCCACCGGCGCGGCCAACGCCCTGTGCGTGCACCCCCAGACGGTGCGGTACCGGCTGGCC